>JAPLKI010000019.1 GCA_026388155.1 Elusimicrobiota bacterium | reverse complement strand
GTGCCGAGCCTGCGGACCTTCTTTCCTGCGGCGAGCATGGGCGGCCGCGCGGCGTGGCCGACCGTGCGGCTAACGTGCGGCAAGGAGCGGTGCGGGGCCGCGCATCGTGGCCACGCCCGCGACGGCTTCTCGCGGTCCCTGGCTGGTCTGGGGATTCCAGGGAGAACGACTTCAAAAGGTCTCTATAAAGTTTCCGCAGGATGTTGCGCGAAGAAGGTTATGACTTCACGCAAAAAACACCGAAGTTTTTCACTTTTTAAAAAATCCGAAAAATTCTGCGGATTTTGCGCGCGCGCAGAATTAAAATTTTGCAGGAATTCCCAAGGTTTTTTGAATTCAAACGAAAGCACTTTCCCGCCAATCCGGAAGTTCGAACCAATCTTTTTCAATATTTCGCGGTTTTCATCAGGTTTTCCGCTTTCCGCCAGTTTCCCGACGTGAGCCGCCTCCCTGTAAAAATTAATTTCAGGTTCGAACCGATTTACACTCTGCCGTGCAAAAGCTGCCAATTTATCCTGTATTACCTTTTTGTCATTGATAATTATAAACTTCTTTTGGACATATTCATCCTGCGTCAACTGTCCACCTAAGACCATGTCCAAAAGAAGATTTAAATTACAGGTAAGGGTATCCATTTTAATTCGCAGCTTTTGGATGGAGTCTCCCACGGCCTGGGCCAATGCGGCTCTTTCCTTTTCCGCCATAAGGATGAGCCCATTGGCCAGGGCCGGGGGTAAGGAAACAGTTTTTAATTCACCTTTTATCTGGGCCGTAATCAGTTCTTCCCTTATATAAGGCTCGGCGCAAGGCCCCTTGCGCTTGGTACAGCGCAGGTAGTTATGGCTCTTCTGGGTTTCGGTAGTTATAAAGCAACCGCATTCCTTACAATGGAACAGTCCGCGGTAGGTGTAGGGTTTCAATTTCGGGCTCTTGGGTTTGCTTTTACGTGTCATTACCACCTGGCAGCGATCAAATAAGGCTTTGGTGATGATCGGCTCATGCTTGCCCTCATAAATCTCGCCCTTATACCTTATAACTCCGTAATAGACCGGGTTCTTGAGCATATACTGGTAGTTCGAGGTTGAAAGGGCGGTATGCCGCCCTTTCAACCCTACGCCGTTCATAATACGCCTGACCTCCGCCAAAGGATAGTCGCCGCTGGCGTACAACTCAAAGGTCTTGCGGATAAAGACCGCCCGGTCTTTATCCGGCAAGATGGTCCGGGTGTTCTTGTCGTTCAAGTATCCGAGCGGGGCGCAACAGGGCCAAATACCGTTTCTTAATTTCTGTCTAAAACCGCGCCGGATATTTTCAGAAAGATTATCAACGTAATACTTAGATTGGCCGAAGGCTATGGACAACATAAACTTGCCTTGCGGCGTGGGGTCAAACCAAAAGGTGGGAAATTTAAGGGCGGTTATTTTGCCGGTATCCACAAGGTAGATAATCCTGCCGCCGTCTATGGAGTTTCGGGCAAGGCGGTCAGGGTGCCAGGAGATAATGCCGTTAGCGGTCCCTTGTTCCATGGCGGCAATCATATCATTAAATTTTTCCCGGCCCGGTTCTTTGGCTGTTTTGCTTTCAATAAATTCTTTTACGATTATGAGGTTGTCTTTTTTGGCGTACTCGCGTAATTCGGCAAGCTGTCCCTCTATGGATAATATCTGCCTGTCAGGTTCGTCCGTTGATTTTCTGGCATAAAGGAAATACCGCATTGTTTGGTTTCGCATAAGCTTCCCCTGACCTTATTATTTGGTTCTTTTACCTTATTGTCTGGTTTTGTATAAGTTCGCTTTTACCTTGCGCTTCAGGCCGGTTTGGCTTAGTAAAGCGAAACCAGCCTGAAGGGCCTACTGTCAATTCTCCGCCGCGCGTAAGGCTGGCTTGGCTTAGCAAAGCGAAGACGGCCTTACTGGCGGCGATAAGGAAGAGATTGGTTCGGGAAGCTTTGCTTCCCCGGCGCGCGAGCGACGGAACTTCCGGGCATCCGCCGTTTGAGTTCAAAAAACCTTGGGAATTCCTGCAAAATTTTAATTCTGCGCGCGCGCAAAATCCGCAGAATTTTTCGGATTTTTTAAAAAGTGATCCGCAGGCTCGGCCCAATGCGCCTTCGCTCTGCTCCAGCAGAAACGGCATTTTTGAGCATGGCCTCACCCCCTTCCCGTCCGCCAGAGGCGGCCGGGTTTCGGCTTCGCCGTACACCGCAGAAAATTATTTCCCGCGCGCATCAACTCCCTGTTGTTATAGTGCAGCCAATCGATTGACGCTTGTAATACTCTTTGTGAAGCACTTTATTTTTATTATTCTATCATTACTGTTTAAATTCCACATCCCGATTTGGGATATGCGGATATAGGATACATAATATCATTAATGAAGACAATATATTCCAAGGAATATACCCTTTTATTGCGTCGATTGATTGAGGCACGCCTCAAGGCAGGATTGAAACAAAATGAGGTAGCTAAAGTTTTCGATAAGCACCAGTCTTTTATCTCAAAAATTGAGGCGGGAGAGCGCCGTATTGATCCAATTGAACTGAAACTACTCGCAAAGATCTATAAAGTTTCTATTACTTGGATTTTCAAGGAAACACCTATAAAGGGCAATACGAAATGAAAACACTTACAGAAGCATTGACATTACTAGACATTCACTATACCGGTTTTTTCCAAGTCAAGCATTATGCTGAAAAATATGGGCATCCGAACCCATCTGATACACGCTCTTGGTCACAAATCATCGTAAGTTCAATAACGGGAATTCATGGGCTCGAAAGAAAAAAAGGCGCAGATTTAGATGATGGGTCTGATGTAAAAGGCGCAAATATTTGGGGAGCGATAGATACCCCGCGGTTTAATGGGGTAATCAAGGCTGGAACAAAAGATAAAAATGCTGGCAAGTTGTCATCCTTGGATGAAATGCCTTTTCTCTTTTTTGTCCTATGGGATCATGTAGAAGGTCAAAAAGATCTCCATAGATGCAGAATTTGGGTTGTCCGCCCTCAAAAAGACGTCATTTTTAGAAAAATGTGCTCAGCCTGGTATAAAGAGAGAAAAGCCGGGAAAATTGTTAGTGACAATTTTCAACTGCATCCACCTCGTGGGAAAAATTCAAATATTTTCCGAAATACCTATGGGAATTTAGATTACCCGCTATTATTTGAAGCACATAGGATTAAATCGAAGTTTAAAACTATAACCTATGCTCCAAATGTTTTAAAAAAAGGAAATTGTCACCTAGCTAAAGATTAATCCTGAGCAAGCAACTCACATAAACCATTAGATGTGGAATATATTTCAAAAGCAGACTTGTTTAGCAAAACAGAAGACTGCTTAAACTTCTCAACAATCTTACTAAACCTTAGCCACTTGCGCGTACCTTTTTTGGGGATTGGCAGCAAGACATCCTTCAATTGAGCTGTTTTTATTCTATTGTGTGACGAAGATGTCCCAGAGGTTAAAGCTTGAATCTGTATTTGCACAAATGGAGATAAAAGCAGCGCCATTACGGCATATGCACTCACTAAATCTTTCGGGCGCATAACCTCAAATTCCGAGGAACACGCCAGTGGGAAATTAAGCTCAGGCACAACCAAAGCTCTTGGAATCCTAGGGTTAATTTTGGAAAAAAGGATGTCCCCTGGCTGGCATTGCTGACCTGGATATTTGGGATTATACTGCATAAGCTCTTGCACATTAAGATATCCATTGTTGCCGATATGCAAAACACTGATGCATTTTGTTTCAGTGGATGGCCCCCACTTCATTCTCGATTTATTGGGGAAATATACCAAATCACTTAAATTTTTATTCTCGATTTCGGCATCGTCGCAGGAATTTAGTTTATTTAAGACAGAATATCTCGAAGCCGCATGAAAATTAGGGGTCCATTGTCCCACTAAATTCGCAACAGGAATAGCCACGCAGGATGGGGTTTCAGATAAAATAAGTGGCAATTTCCCGGCCTTCATCTTTACATACCTGTTATAGGAAACAAATATCTCCGTGAGATCATTTATACCCTGAGACTTCTTTATCGGTACGCCTTTTTTAGAGCTAACCTCAAAGCCAAGTTGCTTTGCGGACGCAACAAAGACGGCCCCGGAGGCAATAACGCTTCTTGTCTTTTCGAAATGCAAGATACAGGTTCTTGTTCGTGTCCCAGCTTGTGCAAAGGTCACAGCCGGCAATTCGATTATAGAGCGAATTCGACAATGTTTGAGCAACCTCTCACGAACAATTTCCTGGATTCCATTTGAGGACACAACGCTATCGGGAAGAACCACTAAAGCATTCCCGCCGGGTTTCAGTAGAGAAACATATCGATCTAAAAATAACAGTTCAGAGTCTATATATGTGTCTGTACTTTGTATTAAATCATGTAATAACGGATAATCCGTTGCAGACATCCCTCGCAATTCTGTTGTATGAAACCTCGCCCCAAATGGCGGATTTGTCAGAATCACATCGCACTTGTTTATGTATTGCGTCAACATGGATTTACCAATCAATGAATTCCCTTGCCAGACATTTGCCATTTTGGAATTAAATAGTAGAGCATTAAGCTTCGCAAGGCGGGCCATTCGTTCAACTTTATCTTGTCCGACCAAACAAAGTTTTGTCCGAGAAAGACTTTGTTCCGTACGAAATAATTTATTAAATTGTGCCAAAAATGAGCCGACACCACATGAGGGGTCGAGCATAACAATCGGCTCGGTATGCGCCTGCGCTTTAATATTTTTTATTGCTACTTGCACCATATATTGGACAACTTCTGGGGGAGTCATATATTGAGCATCCTCAATATTATTCCTAAAGTTGTCTCTAACAAAATGTCCAAAAGCTTCATTCAAGAACTCAAAGTTCCTTTCTTTATTTCCGGCATCAAGAGATGTCACAACAGAATTAGAAACGAGTTTTATTAGATGTTCGGCAATTTCTTTATTGGCAGGGCTCAACGAAAAACTTGGTGTCTCCCCAAATATTGACTCGTTTTCATTTGCGTAGAATATTGGCAATCTTGATGCCTTTTTTAAACAACTATTCAGTTCCTGAATAAGCGGAAAGCCACGCTGAGAGAGCGATCTATCAAGCAAAGATTTTAAAGAGGGGATTCCGCAACCTGGATAATATACTCGCCCTATTTCAATTGATAATAATTTAATAATTTCATCTAGTTTCTCATTTGAGTCGCTTAAGTGACCTGTTTTGTGGAACAAGTCTCTTATGGATAGAAGGGTGTGTCCAAAATCGTTTAAAGTGACTTGGGGATTCATAGATTATAATCTCCTTTTGATTGTAATCTTACCAAACTGAAGCATCCTATACAATCCTAAAAGATGCGTCTCTTAACTTGCTTTTCGACTAATTCGCACTTATATCATAGCAGACCAACCCGACAGCATAGTGTCGCGGTGGAAAAGGATGTTTTTGCTAATTTTTTTAAAAAAGGCAGAATTACACGCTAGACATGAACAAGCGGAAGCAAATGGGACGGGAATGTACGCAGCCAATCCGGATTCGTTCGTTGGGGTCTATTGCTCCCCATAATCGTCTTCGATAGGCTTGTCCAGCCAAACCACACTTATAACTGAATTATATCGGGGCATAGAAATAGATAATTCCTTCACAAAAGCATCAGATCTTATTTTCCGGTCATTTATCCAGGCAAATGCTTCTATGTTTTCAAACTTCTTAGACAGGTCGGAACCGTTGAAGAAATCTACTGCGTGAGTTCTTGAGTTTAATCTTGCTCCAATTTCAATGTAGTATCCAAAGTTGTCCGATGCCTGGACCCATTTAATCGACTGATCCTTCGAAAATATTACAGCAACCCGGTCAGAAGTTAAAGTTGCGTAACGAATGAGCGAAGCAGTGAGCGAGGTCTGAAATTTTTCAGTGATTTCCCTAAACATATCCGGAGAAGGATCTGTGAGAGTAAAGGGGCGGAATATCAACTCCGGCATGAGTAATTCTGATGCAAATATATTGGAGTCCTGCTCATCCGAATTCCCTTTCTGCCACAAAGCCAAATCATTTTCTGAGCATAGAGCCAATTGATTAACCTCATGCTCCAGTTGCAAATGCCCCAACTCATGTGCAACGACAAACCGTTTTTTACTTGGCTCAACAATTGCTCGATTGACACTAATTACTGCTTGCTTTCCGAATTTGACTATGCGTCCATCATATCCATGAAGCGGCGTTTCCTTTATTGCGGTTTTTAGCTCCCATGCAATGTAGGCTAAATCGATATCTTCCGGTCGTGATATGCCGAGTTTTTCGATTATATACTTGGCCCTATTTTTGGCCAGCATGGGAAGGCCTTTGAGAGATGTCATTTATTATTGTTTCTGTCAGATTCTTGAATCTCTTTTAGCTTCAAAAGATCTTCCAGTATCGTGCGAAGGTCCTGCTCTGTCGTCTTATCAAAATTTCTAAAAGCCCCCATTGCCGCCTCTTTCATTTGTCCGCCAAATTCGCCAGTAGCAAATTTTTGCAGCAAATCTTTAACCTCCTGGATTGTTTTAGGGATCTCAACTTTAACGTTCTCAAGACGATTTAAAAAGGATTGGCTTTCGACTTGTGCTATGGCCCGCCTTTCTTTTAATCGCGCCGACAACCTATCATCAATCAAATGCTTAACGCGGGATGTCAAGGCCTCTGTATTTATACCTTGTTCCTTTAGTTCGTCTTTAAGCGTAAGAGTATCAGCCTCTTGCTCTTCTGTTAAAAATCTTGCTAATGACGCCAGGAATTCTTCGTTTTCGTTCTTGGGGTTCATTGTCTATTGCCTCCAGGGCTAAGTGAAAAACGTGTATTCTTGTTTAAAACTTCGCGGGTAATTTTTGCTGCGATGATGTTTAAATTACGTTTTAATTCGTACACTTTCGCCACAGGCAGATCACAATATTCTGCAATTTCAGCAGACTTTTCTCCGCCAGCCATAATTGCCTCTATTACCTTGACCATATCGGGGTTTTTGCGCGCTGCGCGCTGAATCTCCCCTGCAATCTCGGAATGAATTGTGTTTACACGAATGGTTGAACCCTGCGGAATTTCTTGTGGCTGGAGTAAGCCTACAGAGTGGTCAATTTGAATTTCATGCGGTTCAATACATTTCTCAAATTGAGCCCCTTCGTGACCTTCTGGCTCAGGTGGGACAAAGGTGGTTGTATTCTCCGTGTTGGTACAGGCACTGGAAATCTCGCTCTTAACCATGCCTTTTAAAACCACCAGCAGATTGGGATATTCTTGTTGCTTCCAATTACGAGTCCCATCGAGACATTTGCGAAAAACATCCAATACGATATCTTCTGCCGATCTTCCCCCCGGTAGAGCGAATGAGCCATCGTCCTTGGACGGCATAAAATCTCTTCTCCAAACACGGCCCCGAATTAGTTTCAGGGCATAATCCGTCAACTGGAGAACAAGCTTTTCGTAGTCTCTTGCCAGTAAATCCAATACTTCCTGTGGCTGCTGAGTTTTGTCACACATCGTTTATGGGTCCTCTAGATATTGCTGATGAAGTATCCCGTTTTTGGGTCCCAAAAATGGGCCCGGTCATCAGCAATATATAGTGCCGGGAGAATTTGACCGCCTCGCCGGCATCAGTATGGAATCGCATGGTAACCGCAACAAAGGGTTTTACGACACCTTCCATACCGAAAAATATCGAAAACTTACGAGTATACCCAGAGAAGTCAGTAAAGGATATTCTGCAAAATATCCGACAGCCACACAAGGAGCTATGCATGCCTACCATTCAAAATTTTCAAGCCCCGCTTGATGACCTACTCGAACGAATCTGCACGAAACTGCAGATAACACCTACCCAATATACCTCTGCGGAGGGGCATTATCTCGCAATTGGGAAGTGGCTTGGGGATAAGCAAAGCCCCTTAACAGCTTGGCGCCCACAAATTTACCCCCAAGGCTCACTAAGAATTGGAACCACTGTAAAGCCGTTGGGACGGCAAGAATTCGACCTGGACTTGGTCTGCGAGTTCTTTATTAATCCCAGGCTGATGCCTAACCCGATAACGCTCTTAGACATGGTGGAAGCGCGCCTTCAGCAAAATGATGCCTACAAAGGTGTTATTGAACGGAAAAAGCGGTGCATCCGTGTTAACTATGCCAACTCGTTTCATCTAGACATTCTGCCGGCTTGCCCGGATATCGACAAGGGCAACGGGTGCCTCCTTGTACCAGATCGGCAAATTCAAGGCTGGAAACCGAGCAATCCCAAGGGTTATGCCGAGTGGATAGAACGGCGCGCTTATTCACACATAATGAAGCGGGAGGCACATATTGAACCGTTGCCTGACCATGAAACAGCTCAAGAAAAGGCACCCCTTAAACAAATAATCCAACTGATAAAGCGCTGGCGCGATGTCGCCTACGCCAACATCATGGATCAAGCCCCCATCTCCATTGTTCTCACCACACTAGCTGGCCAGCACTACACAGGCGAAACCTCCATAAGTGCTGGGCTATCCGGCATTTTACAGCGCATTGTCGCACAAACTCGGTCTGAAGGCCATTTTTTAGAGGTGCGCAATCCCGCAAATCCGGATGAAGTCCTTAGCGAAAAGTGGCGAACGACCCCAAGCCTCTATACCTCATTTACGCAAGGAGTCCAGGGATTTAGCAACATATGGACCCCTCTCTGTTCCGCTACCGGCATTCCTGCGATTACCAAGACCCTTGAACACCTCTTCGGAGAAGAACTGGCGAAAACTGTCATAGCGGAACGTGCCGAGGGTATGCAGCTTGAACGCAACGCAGGTCATCTCCAAGTGCAAAGCGGTTCAGGCCTGATTGGCGCTATAGGGTCTATGAAGGGCATCCCTATTCAACGGAACACATTTCATGGCGCATAGCTTTCAAAAAATTAAATCGCTCACGCTGGGGCAACAAGTAACTGGAATGGAAGCGTTGTGGCCACAATTTACGCGACACCACTGGAGCCCATCGGAAGTGATATGGAAGGGACACTTACAACCGCTTGCGATATGTAACAAGTATGAAGTTATAATTTCGTACAAGCTAAATGACCACCCCAAGGTGCGCGTCCTTACACCAAAATTAGAGGCGCATCAAAATGGAGACCCAATTCCACATGTATATCCGGGGAATCGGCTTTGCCTTTACCTTCCTGGGATTGGAGAATGGCATCCGACTAAAATGCTTAGCCATACAATAATTCCATGGGCCTCTTTGTGGCTTTACTACTACGAAATCTGGCATGCCACGGGAACTTGGAAAGGAGGCGGCGTCATGCCCTGTTCTGGCCTGACCCCGAATAAACAAAAATGAAGCGCATTTTAACCCTCGACGGCGGCGGTATTAAGGGCACTTTTGCCGTGGCATTCCTAGCAGCGCTTGAAGAAGATCTGGGAGTTCCTATCGGCCGCTATTTTGATTTGATTGCGGGGACGTCTACAGGCGGGATTATCGCTTTGGGATTGGGGCTTGGTTATAGTGCCCAGGATATGTTGAATTTCTATCTTCAACTTGGACCGAAGGTTTTCGCCTCTGGCGGCTGGATTAAATTTCTGAAGCACATTGGATGGAGTAAATATTCTCCTAAACCGTTAGAGAGTATTCTAAGGGAAAAATTTGGGGCAAGAGTTCTTGGGGAATCCAAGACACGGCTCGTTATTCCCTCGGTTAACCTCGAAAATGGGGAGGTCTACATCTACAAGACTTCTCACCACCCCCGGCTAACCACTGATTGGCGAAAATCAGTGGTTGAGATTGCTCTGGCAACTGGAGCTGCCCCCACATACTTCCCAACCCATCGCTCTGAAATGGGAACCCCTCTGGTTGATGGCGGGATATGGGCCAATAATCCGGTAGGTTTGGCTGTTGTCGAAGGCATAGGTGTATTGGGTTGGGAACGGTCAGAACTTAGAGTTTTAAGTGTAGGGTGTACTTATACGCCGCTTAATATCGAGAAAGCACGTGATAAAAGCTGTGGCCGTCTCTATTGGGCTTTTAAACTTGCAGACCTTTTTATGAGTTCGCAATCATCGGGTTCTTGTGGGACGGCTAGTGTTCTATGCCCGGATCCTAACAATCAGCTATTCCGATATAATCCTCCTGCACCTGAAAACAGGTTCTCTTTGGACGGGATCAAAGAGATTGACTCATTGCGCGGATTGGGTCACAGTGAGGCTAGAAAAGTGAAGCCACGTCTTCAGCCTGTTTTTTTTACTAAACAAGCGGACACATTTTCCCCAATACATACCGGCATTAACGCTGAAAATGACCGGATGAAGTCCATCATGCCCGATAGCGAGGAACCGGGGCGGAAGTCTTAATAATTACCGCCACTATCCGGATTAGCATCATGCGGCTAAATAGCAGAACAGGAGGATAAATGAAACGATATTATTTTTACAAGAAATTTGCGACTCTAGCAATTCTTGGCACTCTCGCGGGATGTACGCATATCCCTGGCAGTATAAAAAGCGCTTCATCCAGACAAGCGGAATTACTGTCAACCCTTGATCGTAGTTTCGGGGAGCAAGATTTGGCGAAAAACTGCAACGCCTCATTTAAGACCGCCACCGAGATGGAAGCGACGGTGAAAAAGCAAGGTGCGGAAATACAGGACAGAATCAAACAGAATTTTGTCGACGCTGTGGGGCGAGCACAGGCATTTAAGGAAAAGGCTCCGGAAAAAACTGCTCAAAAGGAGGCAGAGGCAATGCAAGCCTTGATAGAGCAGACGACCACGATCCAAACCGACATGGCTAGGCTACAAATCGAAATTGAAGCAGAGCGAGGAAAATGCACTGAAGCGGTCAGCACGATAAGGGATATGGTACACTCCTTGGCTACTGCACAATTAGAGTTGGATAAATTTGTTCAATCAGACGCTAAAACCCCGACAGAGGCTTTTATGTTTAACCTGATTGAAAGTAAAGCAATAGCCAAGAAGGTAGACGAGAAGACTAAATTGTTCCAATCAAAAATGGATGGAATTACCGGAAAACTTAAAACTTGGGAAACCGCGTTTAATGCGGTTAAGGAGTAGTCTAATGGAAAATATTATTGATTCATCGAAAGTTCTGCTGAAGAGTTTAAAGACAGATTACGCTAACTTACAGACGGCGTTTAAGGCTGAAACTGATATTGAAAAGATGGATGAACTTGATGTCCAAATCAGCAAAATCGGGAAAGACATTGTGTTCCTTGAAAGCAAGGTCATATCCTTTGAGATTGCTGCTCAAAAAACCTCTTTTAATTCAGTTCAATTGGCTCCGTTGTTAAAAGAAATTAATGAACACAATCAAGAAACAGCGCGCGTAATTCGAGAGCACACGGATGCCGTGGAGCGGGCAAAGTATCTTGCTTCCAGGGTGACAAGTGGGGCTAAACTTGTTGGCGACATTCTCACGAAAATTGTGTGAGTAATCTATCTTGGATAAACGGCGATAAATAAGGCGGCTAAGGCCGGGTCTGCACGGCTTGTCCGGGCTGTCCCGGCCTTAGCTTCCTTGCTGTTGCCGTTTCTGCCTCTGGCCGGTGGCGATGTAACATTAACAGAAAAGACCACCGTGGCGGCCGCGTAGCGGACGCCGGGGTGGTGTTTTATTCAACCTGTGGCCACCGGCTTAAATGCTGTTGCACATTAACAAAAACAGGGCCGTGCCGGGGCAAATTTTGGTCATAACTTGCCAAAATTTGCGGGCGGCGCGGGCAAAATCTTATATAATAATTCTGGCGCAGTTTTGATCTTGGAGCGGGGCCGCGCATCGTGGCCACGCCCGCGACGACATCGCGCAGTCAGCGGACAGGGAAACAGGAGCGAAAAAGGTATTTATACAGAATCTTCAGGATGTTGCGCATAGTAGTTTCGAACTTTATCCTGAAAACTCCGTTTTTACTTTTTAATAAGAAAAGACAGCCAATTGCTGTCTTTTTCTTTTTGAGTAAAGCTCTAATAGCGTCCGCCCATAATTACGCCTGACAACGGCGTTCCGGTGAACCCTTTATTTCACGTTCTCAAACAGCCACGTGGAGAGGTACCGTTCCCCCGTGTCGGGCAGAACCGTGACGATGGTTTTTCCCCTGGCCTCCGGCCGTTTGGCCACGTTCAAGGCCGCCCACAGGGCCGCCCCGCTGGAGATGCCGACGAAAAGCCCCTCCTCCCTGGCTAATTGCCGGGCGGTTTCTCCCGCGTCTTGGCTGGACACGGCTATAACCTCGTCGATGATCTTACGGTTGAGCACATCGGGGATGAACCCCGCTCCGATGCCCTGGATCTTATGGGGTCCCGGCTTGCCGCCGGAAAGCACCGGCGAATCCGCCGGCTCCACGGCGACGATCTTTACGGCTGGGTTGCGGGACTTTAAAACTTCGCCCACGCCGGTGATAGTTCCTCCCGTGCCCACACCCGCCACGAAGTAATCCACCTTGCCCCCCGTGTCCGCCCATATTTCCTCCGCAGTGGTGCGGCGGTGTATTTCGGGGTTGGCGGGGTTGGAGAACTGTCCCGCGATGATACTGTCGGGAATAGTTTTATGGAGTTCCCCGGCTTTTTCCATGGCCCCTTTCATGCCCCTGGCGCCGTCGGTCAGCACCAGTTCGGCGCCCAGTATTTTAAGGATCTGGCGCCGTTCAACGCTCATGGTTTCAGGCATGGTCAGTACCAGGCGGTACTTCCGCGCCGCGCACACAAAAGCCAGCGCCACGCCCGTATTGCCGCTGGTGGGCTCGATGATGGTGGTGCCCTTCTTTATCAAACCCCGTTTCTCGGCGTCGTCAATAATAGCCACACCTATGCGGTCCTTTACGCTGGAAAGCGGGTTGAAGGCTTCCACCTTCGCCAGGATGTCCGCGCCCGGCCCGATGCCCAGCCGGTTGATCCGGACCAGGGGCGTACGGCCCGTGGTTCGGCTGATGTCAGTGTAAACTTGGCCCATAAAAGGCTTCCTTTTATTCCCAGATTTAAAAAAGCAATGCTCCGCAGCCTGATTTCGTTGTAAGGTCGAACTTTAATTAAAAGTTTTTTTCATGCCTTCCTCAAGGGAGGTCCAGCCCTGCCACGCGGCGTCTCTCTCCCAGGCGGCGCTGGAGGCGGTCCAATTCGGGGCGGAGCCTTCGCGCGCTTTGTCGCGGTTGAAAACGGGTTCGGCTCCGGTTAATTTTGTAATGATCTCGTAAAGCCAGCCGGCGCCGTACATGGCTTTTGGCGGCAGGGTGATCATCAGCGGCATTTTAACCCCCATGGCTTCGGCAAGCAAGGTTATGAATTGTTTCCAGGGGTAAGTTCTATTCTCGCAGACATAGTAGGTTTTGCCGTGCAGGGTCTCGGTTTCAAGGGCTTTCAAAAGCGCGCTTATCAGATCGTCAATGTAAATAAAGCTGAACAAGGCGTCCCCTGAACCGGCGTTTGCCATAAAGCCTTTTTTTACCCAGGCGGCTATCGACGAAGTGCTCGAGCCGTGTTTACCGTAAATGATGGGCGGGCGCAGTATGACATAAGGGATATCCCGCAGTGTTTTAACGGCAATTTCCCCCCCCAGTTTGCTTTTGCCGTAAAAGGAAACGGGGGCTTCACCATCCGATTCCAAACGGGGTTTTGACGGGTCTTGTGACGGGCCGCCTGCGGCCAGGCTTGAGAGATAAATTAATTTTTTAAGCGTAAGTGTTTTGGCGCAGGCCAAAACCATATTTGCCGTGCCTGAAGTGTTGGCGCTCTCAAATTCTTCTTGTGAGCGGCAGAACAGGGCCGCCGCAAGGTGGATGGCGTAATGCGCGCCTTCAAGCGCGTCGGCAAGGGTCTGTGGGTCCGCGAAATCTACTATGCGGTATTGGGCGCCCTCAAGCGGCCGTGCCGGCTTGCTTCTGGTAAGGATCCGCGGGGTATAGCCGCGCGCGAGAGCGGCTTTTGCCAGAGTTCCCCCCACAAACCCCGTTCCCCCCGTTATCGCCAGTGTTTTCATGGCCCTTATCTTTTCATTGCTTTAATGGTTTGTTTTACTCCCGCGTCAAAATCATTTGAGCTTTTTTTCAGCAGACCGTCGTACTGAATTCCCACGCGAAGCAGGCCATCGTAAAGGGAGTTCCTGTCCGGATAAATGCCTTTGTCCAATTTTCCGAGTATCGAGAGATTATCGCTTTGAGGCATGGTGGAAGCAAGGGTCAAAAAGAGCGCCGCAAAAAAAACAATTGTCACCAGTTGCCCGAAAATGGCTCCCGCCATGCTGGCAAACAGCACATTCGCGCTGAGAAACATACAAAAGCCGCACCAGATCAAAGCTGAAATCAACAAATAATACCCGCCCATGGGGCCCGTATGCGGGTAAGCTATCAGGAAAGCAATGTGCGCGAGCACTATAAAGACTAATTTCATCGTCATAAGTTTTTATCCTTTACCCTTTCCGAAAATTGTCTTCTCCCGCTATTTTGGCCCGTTGCCCCGCCCTTTTACGGCCATAGTGCAATTATTGAATGCGTATTTTTGTTCGTTCCGCATTTTGCTTGCACCGGCGTAACCCACCATCGGAAAAGGGCGGCCCGTCTGGGGCGAAAGTTGCAGTCAACTGCAACTTTCGGGCTAACGCAGGGCTTTGAACTCCACGTGCACGCTCAGGCGCTCCTCGTAAAAATCCTCCGGCAGCGGAGGGAACGGAGCCGCGCTTTCCACCGAACTTTGGGCGGCATAGTCAAAGAGGCGGTTCCCGGAGGATTTTTCAACCGTAATGCTTTTTGCCGCGCCGCCGCGGAGAATGTCAAATTTTACGGTGCATTTAAGAGCTCCGCCGGAAGGCATTTTAGCCGACCAGGCGTTCCATAAAGCCTCGCGCACCTGAGTTATGAACCAGGGGTAAGGGAAATTGTTGGTGTCCGTGATCAGCGTAGAGCCGGTTTCCCCCTCGGGGCCGGGCTTGCCCGCTTCTTCAAAAAGTTTGTCGGAGCCGGTTAAAACGCTGGGCTTTTGCAGCGCTTTGCCCGATGAGGAAAAATCCTCGGCGTCCTCGGATCTGGGCTTTTCACGCACGGAAGGCGGCGTTTTTTGCGCGCCCTGTTTCAGGGCCGCTTTTTCCATGGTCACCACTTGTGAACCGCCTATAAAATCTATGTAGTAGGGTTCGGGGTTTTTAACCGAAAACGGGGTGCGGGTAAGGAATAGAAAGCAGGCGAGCAGCGCGAAGTGTGTGGAGGATGAATAAAGCAGATATTGGCGCATAAACTATGCGGCTGTTCCAGCCGCGCCATATGCCGTATGCTTTAGGCCATAAGTTTTTAAGAATTCCCTTATAAGCCTATGGCCTATGGCTTAAAACTTATGGCGTTGTTTTCCTTACTTCCCGTCATCTGGCTTAACGGCTATGCCTATTTTGCCGGCGCCCAGCTTTTTTGCCGTATCCAGCACGAATACCACTCTTTCCACCGCCACGGTTCTGTCCGCCTCTACCAGCACGGTTTTTTTGTAGGACCTTGACAGGCGTAAAATGAGCTCTTTTTCCAGGCGCTGGTATTTTACGGGCTTGCCTTCAACCGTTACTGAGCCGTCGGCCGCCAGCTGCACTTTAAGCGTGTTGTCTTCGCCGCCTTTTGTCCCCGCTGACGCCTTGGGAAGGTTGACCTGTATCTGCGATTGCACCAGGAAAGGCGTGATGACCATAAAGATGATCAGCAAGATAAGGGAAACGTCTATCAGCGGAATCATGTTGATGTCCGCCATTACGCCTCTTTTAAGATTATGTATGCGCATTGCAGGTTAAGCTACATCGCTGAAATTTCTGGAAGCGGATCTGTCTATTATCTGCTCCGTCGCCCAGTTCAGTTCGCTGGCGAAGTCGTTCGCTTTGTGCGTGAAATAATTATATGCCACCACCGCGGGGATGGCCACGAAAAGGCCCGCCGCCGTGTTTACAAGGGCCTCGGCTATGCCGCTTGCCACCACAGAGGGGCCCGCGCCCGCGTACACGGACAGGTCCCTGAAAGCCCGTATTACTCCCAGCACCGTGCCGAAAAGCCCCACAAAGGGGCTGATGCTGCCTATTGTAGCCAGCGCCGCCAGACTTTTATTAAGGCGCGAGGTCTGCCATTCCACCGCTTTTTCGGCCAATTCCCGCTTTTCAAGCGGGCTGCCGTAATGGGTGACGACCTTGTAGATTATATCGCCTGCCGGGGTTTTCGTCCTGGCGCAAAGTTCTGTTATCTGTTTTATTTCGCCGCTTTTCAACAGGATATGGATTTTCCGCAAAAGGTCGTTCATGCCGCTGAAGGTTTTATTATAAGTGCTCCAGCGTTCCCAAATGAGGGCGATGGAATAGATAGAAAGCCCCATGAGCGCGAAAAGTATGGGGCCGCCCGCGGAGATAAGCTGTTTAAAGGTTATGGTCATTATAAAGCTCCGATGCTATTTTATATTTGTCTAATTATAGCAATTTGGAGTACGCCGGGATGGGGTTGGAGGCGGTTGCCGGTTAGCGGGATTTTACGCTTTTTTAAAAACGTATTTTATTCTGGATTCCAGGTTTTCAAAGTAGCCGCTCAAAAGCTTTATTTTTGAATGGAGGACGCTGTAGAGTTCTTCCTGTTCGCTGACTTTAAGATGTTCTACCGCCTCAAATTCTTTCAGGCGGCTGAGCGTTTCGGCCAGCTCCCCGCGGATCTTCGCGGTTTCCTGGTCTTTCCATTTAAGTTCGCTTCTGAGCTCGCCTATTTCTTCGCAGAATTTTTTGCTTTGTTCTTCATAATCGCGCCTTTCATCCAGCAGAATATGCTGGAATTCCTCGTTTTTGCCCAGGAGCGAGCTCATATTGTCGTTTATGGTACGCACGGCCATTTCTTTTTCTTCCAGCTCGTTTTTTAAATCCTTGATCTGTTCCTCAACGGCGTTCATTTTTTTTGCGGCGTTTTCGAAATTGTTCCGCTTAGCCGCCTCATAGGTGTCGACCATGGACTGCATCTGGTTTTTAAGGCGGATAATTTCGCCTATTTTTTCGGACAGCGCCTGCGTGGCTTCAAAGAGTTTTTCCTCGGCGCGCTTTTTAAGCGTTTTATAAAGCGTTTCCCATGAAGGATGCTCGGTGGCCATGCCGCGCGCGATTTCAGCCGAGCGCTTGAGTTTTTCCGAGAGATTTTTTATCTCCGCGTCTTTCTTGCGGGTTTCTTCTTCAAAATGTTTTTTCTCCTGAGTGTATTCGCGCCGCATGGTCTTGACTTCATTTTCAAGGGAGGCGTTTTTGGAGATGGCCTTTTCAAGAAGTGAGCGCGAGGCCCTGTCTTCCGCCTGGGCGGCGTTAAGAGGAGGCCTTGGTTTTACCTGGGGAACCGCTCCTCCCGTGAAGGCGTCAAGATAGCTCTGGAAGGGTGTTTCAAGCGCCGCTTCGCGCCATTGTCCAAGAGCGTTTTCGGGGCAGACTAAAGTGTTTTTTGAAAACCCAGGAAGCTGGGCTATATCGCACGGCGCAAAAGGCCCCCTGACGCTTTTTTTTGTGTAGGCGTAGTAACGGCGCGACGGATTTTCCGGCATAAAGCGTGACTCCTGAAAAAAATTACAGCGATACAACAGGGATCAGAGTGATTTCTTTTTATGCGGCATAGCCGTAATCGTCATCTGGCATCACTGTAATCTCTTCATAATGATAGTAAACCATTGTTACAAAGTGATTGCGTGGATAAAGACAGCGAATGGCGAATAGTGACTAGTGAATAGCGGCAGAGAAGTAAAGAAACTCCTTCCCTATTCGCTAACCCCTATGCGCTAATCGCTTGCCTAATTGTTTTTCGATATTCTTTCTGTTGACCGGGTGAATTACCCCCCTTTCCGTGACCAGGGCGGTTATAAGGCCGGCGGGGGTCACGTCAAAGGCGGGATGGCGAGCTTTCACACCATTAGGGGCGTTCCGGCGACCGTTGATGAAGGTGACTTCGTCCGAGGAGCGCTCTTCTATCTTTATAAGGGAGCCGCTTTTCAGCTTGAGGTCTATGGTAGGAGTAGGTGCTATAACGTAAAACGGAATGCCGTGGTAACGGGCCAGCACCGCAAGGCCGTAGGTGCCTATTTTATTTGCCGTGTCGCCGTTCGCGGCTATGCGGTCGGCGCCCACTATTACGGCGTTCACGCCGCAGGTTGTCATTATATGGGCGGCCATGCTGTCGGTTATAAGTTCGGAGGGCACCCCGCCACGGTGAAGTTCCCAAATGGTCAGTCTCGCTCCCTGCAGATAAGGGCGGGTTTCCGAGGAATAGGCGTGTTTTATTTTTTTAAGCGCGTGCGCTCTGGTAATTACGCCAAGCGCAGTGCCGATACCCATGGTGGCCAGAGCCCCGGCGTTGCAATGGGTGAGGACTACGGAGTTTTTTCTTAAAAGTCCGGCGCCAAAACCGCCCATGCGCGCGCAGGCGGCTTTATCCTCGGAGGTTATAAGACCGGCTTCGGCGCGGAGCGCCGTTAAAAAGCGCGCGTGATCAAACGGCTGCGCGTCAAATAATGAACCCGCTTTTGCCAGCATCCGGTCCGCGGCGTAAAAAAGCGCCACGGCGGTCGGACGCGCGGCCTTCAGCGTAATGCCCGCTGTTTCAAGCGTTTTTTTAGCCGCAGTGGAGGAGGATGGCTTTTTGCATTCAAACTCCAGAACCATGCCGTAGGCGGCCGCGCAGCCTATAAGGGGCGCGCCCCTTAGGACCATATTCTTTATGGCGGCGGCGGTTTCTGACGCGCTGCGCGCGGTTATATACGCGATTTTATGCGGAAGAAGCCGCTGGTCAAGTATTTTCAGCCGGCCCGGTGAGTATATCAGGCGTGGAGGGATCATTGGTAAAGGGCAGAGGTTAGGGGCTAGCGGTTAGGGCCTGGGGTGCGGAAATAAGGAACTCCTACCCTATAATCCCTATCCGCTAATCTCTATTCGCTGCTGTTATGGTATTGAATCCAGAGCGTTCTTTAACTCTTCTTCGGTTTTGCCGGTGATTTCCACGGTTTTTTCCCGGCCCTTGGCGCCGCGTATTATATTTACCATCCGAAGCGGAACTTCAAAAAATTCCGAAAGATAATCCTTAAGCAGGGGATTTATCTGCAAGTCGGCCGAAGGCGCGCAGATCTTTACGCGCAGAACACTGCCTATCCTTGAAACCACTTCGTTATCTTCACAATTAGGTATGACTCTGACTTTTACGATCATTGCACACCTCTCTAAGTTGCGTTTACCGTTTAATGCGAAATTGCCCGTCACACCTCCAATCCATTCTGAATTCTGGCTCCCTGAGTAGCAAGCTGTTTTATGTGAACAACAGACTTCCCAGGCGGGGAAGATTAGCCCCCTCAGCCACGGCTTGCTCAAAATCCCCGCTCATGCCGAGCGACAGCCGGTTCCTGCGCCCGTCATTGTTTACCCCCGCCGGAAAGTCCCTGTCAAAAATTTTTTTTACAGAAGCAAAAAGCGGCCTTAGGGTCTCCGGCTCGCGCGATACCGGGGCTATGGCCATGTAACCCTCGGGGCTCAGGTTTGAAAGTTCCCTTATGTCCTCAAGCAAACCCGGGGCGTCCTCCGGTGTGACTCCGTGCTGTGAGGGCGAATCGGTAAGTTTTAGCTGAATAAGTATGGGAAGCCGTTTGCCGGCTTTGGCTGCATGGACATTTAACGCAAGGGCAAGTTTCATGCTGTCAACGCAATCCACGCTGTCAAAAAAATCCACCGCGAGCGCCGCCTTATTGGTTTGCAGGTGGCCGATAAAATGCAGTTCCACCGAGGGGCGCAGGTCCGCAAGCGGGCCGTTTATCCATTTTTTTTCGGCGTCCTGCACCTTGCTTTCACCGGCAAGCTTTATTTTGCCGGTTTCCACAAGCAGGCGGGTGTCTTCAACCGAGGCGTATTTTGTTACCGCCAAAAGCTCCACTTCCGCCGCGTTTCGTGAGGCCTTTTCGCAGGCGGATTTTATCCTTTCGGTTATGTTTGTTAAATTCCCCAGCAGCTTCTCTTTTCTTCCTGTTTCCGTGGGTAACATGTCGTAATATCATTTTACCAAAAAAAAAGTATTTTTCATAGGGGGAAATGGGAAAAAGCGGGGATTAGAGGATAGCGGATAGAGGGTGGAGCGTGGAAGAAATGGGATTTCTTAACCCCTTGCCGCTAACCCCTCGCCTCTGCCCCAAATGCTATTATTTATTTTATGGAAAAGCATCCCGCCGGTTTCTGGCTTTTGGTGGCGGCTGAAGGCGTTATGACGGCCGGCTATGCTATTTCTTTCCCTTTTCTGGCGATTTATCTCAGTTCTCAGCGCGGCGTGCCCATGGCCTGGGTGGGCGTATTCCTTTCCCTTTCAATGCTGGTCGCATCGGCGGCCCAGTTTATAGGAGGCGAGATTTCGGACGCCATAGGGCGGCGCAAGGTTATGGTGTTTTCACTGGCGCTGCGTTCGGTTCTTATAGCGGTTATTGCCTGGATAGTTTACAGCGGGGCGGGGTTATGGGCTATTTTTGTTTTTCATCCGCTGGGAATGTTTATCGGCTCTTTTTTTCATCCCGCCTCAAGATCCTGGGTGGCTGATTTTGTCAGCCCGGCGCGCAGGCTGAAAGCGTACGGGTTCCTGCGCATGGGCAACAACGCGGGCTGGGCGCTGGGGCCGGCGCTGGGCGGATTTCTGGCGGAAGGCTCCTATGCGCTTATGTTTTTTGTGACGGCCGGGGTTTACGCGGTTTGTACTGTTATCGTGACTTTTTCTATTAAAGACGCGCCGGGTGCGGCCAGCGGGAAATTCATTCCTCCGCGTATTGGGTCGGCTGTTGTTGCGTTGAAAAACGGGCAGTTCCTGCGCTTCTGTGTTTTTACTTTCACCATTTGTGCAGTTATGAGCCAGCTTGTGGTTTCAAGTTCGCTCTATTCAAAGAAGTACCTGGGGTTTTCCGAAGCGGAGATAGGCCTGCTTTTTTCCATAAACGGCCTGATGGTTGTGGCGTTTCAGTACTTAATGACGCGCGTGCTTGAACGCCGCCGTATAACAGCGGGGCTTGCCGCGGGGGCGGTTTTGTATGGGGCGGGATATCTCGCTTTTGGTTTTGCCCCCGCTTTCTGGGTGGCCGGGGCGGCCATAGCGGTGGTGACGCTGGGTGAGATGGCGGTTTCGCCGGGGCTGCAGGCGCTGGGGGCGAATATGGCGCCGCGGGGTGAAAAGGGGCGTTATCTTGGTGTGCAGGGGGTTTTTCAGCAGGTAGGCAGTTCGGCGGGCATTCTTGTGGGCTCGAACGCGATAGGAGCCATAAGTCCGGTTTTCCAGCAGGGTCCCTGGTTCATTGTGGCTTTTGTGGCGGTTGTTTCTTCGTTTGGGTTCTTAAGTCTCGGGCGCAGGCTGTCGTCAGAGCAGGACGGCCTTCGCAACCCCGAAGCCCCCGCCTCCCCCATAGAATTCCCCGAAACAGCGTAATTCCTAACATTAAGGAACTATAAGTATCAGCAAGATGTGAAGTCGGGGTCCTGCCGCCGGGTTTGTTTGCGGGGGTCGGGTCGGGGAGCAGGCTAGTCATGGGGTTGCCCATTCCGCCACGTAGGAAACCCTCCCGTGGTTTCCCCCCGAAACGGGGCCCCCCATCCGCTATGTGGCTCCAGAGCAACCCCATGCCTGGCCCTTAAAGGAAATTGTTTTAAGGAAAACCCCCGCAAATAAACCCGGCGGCACCCCTCCGTAAATTATATTTCACATCTTATATTTTCGGCGGAAGTGATTTTTACATATATGTTCCCCCGCCCAAATTTTGATACAGCCGAATTACCCGCCCCCAAAAATTATTCTCTTTGCGGGTTTAGATGTATCTGCGGGGTGGGGATATTTTACTTAAAGAGATATATATGCCAGTGCAAGGGAGAGGGTAAATTCCCTGTGCGCTCCTTAAAGGGTTTAACCCCGGGGTCTGGAGCGTATCGCTATCATTAGCGACGGCGGTGAATGTTTGAGCCGAGCACTGTGTGCGAGGCGAGTTCGCACGCCGGCGTAAGACCCCGGGCTTATCAGCCAAACCCGGTCTTGGAGCGCACAGGGAATTTACCCTCGAACCCTTCCCCCTTTTTTTTTATAAATAAAACCCCCGGGCCTTTTGGACCCGGGGTTTTTTGTCAGCAACTATTCGCTATTTGCTAGCCGCTATTCGCTGCTGTTAGTACATATCTCCGCCGCCGCCCATTCCGCCCATTCCTCCGCCCATCGCGGGCATTTTGTCCTTTTTCTCGGGCAGATCCGCCACAAGAGCCTCGGTGGTAAGCAGCGTGCTGGCTATGGAAGCCGCGTTTTCAAGCGCGGTGCGTGTTACCTTTAACGGGTCCACGATGCCGGCTTTCATTACGTCCACATAGGTCAGGGTTTCGGCGTCAAAGCCGATCTCGGTGGAAGAGTTCTTTATCTTCTCTATGACGATGGAACCGTCCATCCCCGCGTTCTCGGCTATAATTCTCAAAGGCGCGTATACGGCCTTGCGCACGATGTTGATGCCGGTTTTTTCGTCTTCATTATCAAACTTCACCCTTTCAAGCGCTTTGACCGCGCGTATAAGGGCTACGCCGCCGCCCTGGATGATGCCTTCCTCAACGCCCGCCTTGGTGGCGTTCCTGGCGTCTTCGATCTTTGATTTCTTGGCCTTCATCTCGGTTTCGGTGGCCGCACCCACGCGTATCACGGCTACTCCGCCGGAGAGCTTGGCAAGCCTTTCCTCAAGCTTTTCCTTATCGTAGTCGGAGGTGGTGTCTTCGATCTGTTTGCGGACCTGTCCGGTGCGCTTCTTTATTTCCGCCTTGTCGCCGGCGCCGTCGACTATGGTCGCGTTCTCTTTGTCGATAACCACGCGCTTGGCTTTGCCCAGCTGTTCCAGCGTGGCTTTGTCAAGCTTCATCCCGCGGTCTTCGCTGATGACTTCGCCGCCGGTGAGGATGGCTATGTCTTCAAGCATTTCCTTGCGCCTGTCGCCGAAGCCCGGCGCTTTAACGGCGCAGCCTTTAAGGGTTCCGCGCAGTTTGTTGACCACAAGGGTCGCCAGGGCTTCGCCTTCAATATCTTCCGCTATTATAAGGAACTGTTTGCCCGTCTGGACTATTTTTTCCAGTGTCGGCAAAAGGTCGCTCATGGCGGATATCTTCTTGTCGGTTATAAGGATAAGGGCGTCTTCAAGCACGCATTCCATCCTTTCCGGATCGGTGACGAAGTAGGGCGATATATAGCCGCGGTCAAACTGCATCCCTTCAACCACGTCCAGTTCGGTCTCGGATGACTTTCCCTCTTCAACGGTGATAACGCCTTCATGCCCGACCTTTTCCATGGCCTGGGCGATCAGGTCGCCTATTACCTTGTCGTTGGCGGAAATGGTGGCTATCTGGGCCTTCTCTTCTTTGGTTTTCACGGGCTTGGCCATTTTTTTGAGATCCTCGACTATGGCCTGCACAGCCTTGTCTATGCCGCGTTTCACGTGAATGCCGTCGGCGCCGGCGGTGATGTTTTTAAGGCCCTCGGTGAAAATCGCCTGTACGAGCACGGTGGCGGTGGTGGTCCCGTCGCCGGCGATATCGTTGGTTTTTGAGGCGGCCTCGCGCGCCAGCTGGGCGCCCATGTCCTCAAAGTTGTTTTCCAGCTCTATTTCCTTGGCGATGGTCACGCCGTCGTCAATGATGGTGGGGGAGCCGTATTTCTTTGAGAGTATGACCGTTTTGCCTTTGGGGCCGAGGGTCACTTTTACGGCGTTGGCCAGCTTGTCCACGCCGGCTTTAAGGAGCATGCGCCCCTCTTCCGAATAAATTATCTGCTTTGCCATGTTAATTTTTCTCCTTTTCTTATATTATAGCCGCACTATGCCAAGGACGTCTTCCTCGCGCATAATGAGATACTCTTCGTCGTTTATCTTGATTTCGGTGCCGGAATATTTTCCGTAAAGCACGCGGTCGCCGGTTTTTACTTCCATGGCGATAAGCTTGCCGTCTTCGGCAATTTTGCCTTTGCCCACGGCCATCACTTCGCCTTCCTGCGGTTTTTCTTTGGCGGTGTCCGGAATTATGATGCCGCCCTTTCTAACTTCTTTCGGCTCAAGGGCCTTTATAATTACCCTGTCGCCGAGCGGCTGGATTTTTATTTTAGTCGCTGTTTCTGACATGTTATTGTCTCCTTTTTAAAGTGCCTGGTTTTTTTGAAAATGATTTTTAGCACTTGAACCCTACAATTGCTAATTTTAGCAAAAGCGGTTTTAAGTGTCAATAGCACTCTTTGTGTTTGATTGCTAATAAAGAATAGCTATTCAGGTAGCCAGTAGTCAGAATTCAGGAGTCAGAATTCTGAATTCTGGCTTCTGACTCCTGTCTACCTGCAATTTTTGGGTTACGTCTTCTTAATGAAGAATCTGAATTTGGTGGAGCCCACTGCAATGATGTCGTCGTCCTTAAGGGGTATCTTGGCATTAAGGGGGTCGCCGTTGTGCTTGGTGTAGCCTTCCTTTACAGGACTGAGGAAGTATCCCTCCGGTCGCCTGGTAATGACGGCGGCCATGTCAGGGCCGCTGCCGAACAACCCCCCCGCCTTGTAGGGAATATTGGCCTGGGAGGATTTTCCTATATAAGAGGAGGAGGCGGTCAGCTCAAATTCTTTCTTGTCGCCGGCCGGATTTTCAAGAACTTCCAAGGCGGCTTTCGGAATGGTTTTCTGCTGAGGCAGCTCCTGCCTGGGTTGCGGCGCCGCCGGAACCCCGGTCCGCTGGGCGCATTGCGCCGCCGGGGCCCCGGTCTGCTGTGCGCTTTGCGCCTCGGGGCCGCCGTCGTCGGAGAAAATCAGCGAATATTTAGCTATGGCTATAGCGTCATTTTGACGCAAACCGGCCTTAAGCGCGCGCTTGCCGTTGACGAAGATGCCGTTGGTGGAGTTCAAGTCTTCAACAAACCAGGAACCGCCGGCCGAATAAATTTTGCAGTGGTGGCCTGAAACAGTGGCGTGGTCGAGCGCGATATCGTTATCCGGCTTTCTGCCTATGGTAAAAACCGGCTTATCCAGCGTTATCTCTTTTATGACTGCCGCTTCAAGTTTAAGCAGAAGTTTAGGCATACGATTTCTTGAACATATCCGTGAATGTTTCTTTCAGATTTTTTTTACTGACGGTGCCTGCTATGACGGTCACGTTATCGGGGCCCCCGTTCATGTTAGCAGTTTCCACCAGCAGCTCACAAGCTTTGCGGTCATCAGGGTTGGTTTTCAGGATTTCCGCGGTTTTTTCTTCCGAAACGGCCTTGAAAAGTCCGTCTGTGCACAGCAGCAGGCGGTCTCCGTCCTTGACAACCGTTTCTATGAGGTCTATGAGAGGATTCTTTTGCGAGCCCAGGGCGCGGGTAAGGATATTCTGCAGCGGGGATTTTTCCGCCTGTTCCTTGGTAAGCAGGCCTTTGCGCACATGCTCCATTACAAGCGAGTGGTCTTCGGTTATCTGTTGAAGGGCGCCGGAGCGGAAAATATAAAGGCGCGAGTCGCCTATATGCGCGGTGCAAAGGCGGTTGCCGTTCAAGAGCGCGGACGTCAGCGTGGTTCCCATCCCCTTGTTGTCGGGGCTTGAATTGCCCGTTTCGTAAATAACTGAATTAGCCATCTGTACGGCGAAACCCAACTGGTTGGTTTCAAGCATGAATTTCTCATTAAAAGGGGAAGGTTTGATGTTGGTGCGCCGCATGGAATCATATTTGTCGCGGGTGACTTTAACCGCCATGGAACTCGCCACTTCGCCTGAGCTGTGTCCTCCCATGCCGTCGGCAACTATGGCAAGGCCTAAATCCTGGTCCACAAGCGCGCTGTCTTCATTGTTTTTTCTGAGCTTACCCGTGTCGGATTGCCAGGCGAATTTAATTTTAAAGGTCATTCCATCACCTGCCTGCGGTCAAAGGCCGCCTTAAATTTTAAATTACTTGAGTACATGTCCGACAGCCGGAAGCAGCGGAGCCTGCTTCCGTAAAAAGTCCTGAAGATAAAATTGTTATTCGCCAGCGGCGAATGGTCGGACGATGGTGTCATTTGTTTTTGTTTTTATTTTCCTCTTTGCTTTTGTTTTCCTCTTCAGTGTAAATAAGCGACCGGATTTTTTCAAAATCCCACCCGCTCGTGGGCTTCGCGAAACCCGCCACCAGCGAACCGGCGGCTTTGGAATTAGGGGCTGGCGCTTGGGCCTGATCCTCCGGTTTTGCCGCTTCAGGTTTTGGCTGCGGCGTTGGGACGAAGGCTTCGACATCGCGGTTCCCGCCCGTTCCCCTGGGCGCGGGTTTTTGCGGCTGGGGTTTGGCTATAGGCGCTTGCGAAGCGGTTGCCGCCAGTCTGCCTCCCGACGACTGTGGCCCTGCCGCGGCTTGTGCGGGAGCGGGTTTGACTTGCGGAGCAATAACCGGTTTTTTTTGCTCCGGCGCCCACCCGGACGGTTTAGCGGGGTAGGCGGCCGCTTTTGGGCTTTCCGCCGGAAGCGGCTTTTTGCGGAGAATATTCTTTATATCTTCCGCCATTTGGCCCGCCGTCTGGTATCTTTCATTGGGTTTCTTTTTCAGGGCCCTGTCTATAACCGCGACGATGTCCTTTGAAAGCGCGGGGTTGCGAACCATCGGGTCAGGGCAGGGGTCGGCGGTTATCTGGAAGAAAAGCGTGCCCAGGGCGTCGTTCCAGGGACGCGCGCCGGTAAGCAGTTCAAACATGGTAACGCCAAGCGAAAAAATATCCGCCCGGCCGTCCGCTTTCTGGCCGGCTATCTGCTCGGGGCTGATATAATAGGACGAGTCCGTAACGGCGGCGGTGGCGGCTTCGGCAGATTCCTGCGCGCCGGCTGTACCGAAGTTAGTCACTCGCACCGTGCCGTCTTCAAGAAGCATGATATTGGGCGGTCTGATGTCGCGGTGTATAATGCCGTTTTTATGCGCATAGTCCAGCGCCTCGGACGACTTCTCAATATATTCAAGGACTTTGTCCACGGGTAAAAGCGAACCTTTGGCTGTCCGTTTTTTCAGGCTGTCGCCTTTGAGCGGTTCCATGGCTATGTAGGCTGTTTTCTTTTCTTCTCCGGTATCAAAGATCTTAACAATGTTCGGGTGGGAAAGCTTGCCCGCGGCCTGCGCCTCTCGGAAGAAACGCTCTTTGAGCTCCTTCATGGTTTTTTCGTCTGCGCCTTCCTCAAAACTCATGGTTTTTAGGGCTACCAGCCTGTTTATTTTGGGGTCTCTGCCCAGGTAAACCATACCCATCTCGCCCTTTCCGAGTTCCTTGGTGATTTCATAACGGCCGAGCTTGGAAATAGCGGAGGAACTGGTTGAGGACTCCTCAACCGGCATGGCGGCATCACTCACGGGCTTTTCTCCCGGCCCGCCGCCGACAACGGCTTCGTTGGAGGCCTTGGTAAGCATTTCCATCTTGTCTTTTATATCTTTATAAGCGGGGTCGTTAAGCGAAATATGGCCGTAAACAGCCACCGCCTTGCTGAACTGAAGTTTTCGCTCAAAATCCAACGCCAGGTTATAAAGAAGGTCTTTCATGGTTCCGTCACCAGGGCAAAGGAGGAATTTTTCAAAGGCCAGATCAAGCATGCCCTGTCCCTGCAAATAGAGCCCGAGCATCTTGTTGGTTTCCGTGGCGGAAACTTCCATGAACTCTTTTTTCTTTTCCGCGCTGAAAAAGCGTTTGATGACGATGAGAATATAGCCGGCCACGAGCAGACAAGAGGGATAAAGAGTTTTAAGCCACATGCTTTTTGAGGTGAACAGGAAAATACCCCAGCCCACCAAAGAGCCTGACAGCAGAACCGTAAGGCCGGCGCCCAGACCGGCGTTCAGGCGGGGCAGGAGGAAGATAACAAGAAGGCCGGCAAAAACAATAAGACCGAGCTCGGCCTGGGAGGCCCACTCAGGCCTTGAAATAAAACGGCCTTCAAGAATGTCGCCTATCACGTTCGCGGTAAATTCCACCGCCTGTAAATTGCTTTCCACGGGAGTCGCATAAGGCGCGCCCATACCCTGTGCGGTAAAGCCTATGAGCACTATCTTGTTTTTGAAAGTTTCCGGCACTATTTTTCCGCTCATTACATCATAAAAAGAGTAGTGCTTGAAAGAAGACTTGTTTTTGTTAAAAGCCACCAGCACGGAAGAGCTTTGATCAAGCGGTATTTTATTGTGTCCGAACGCCGCCAGGGCGCCCGGTGAAAATATAACCTCCTGCGGCGTCAGTTTCAGGCGCACGCGCACTATCTCTGAGGCGAAAGAAGGATAAAAACTCCGGTCGTAGGGGCTGAACGGATATTCCCGGCGCAGCGTGCCGTCCGAGTCCGCGAAAACATTCACATAACCCACCCCGGCGGCGCTGGAGCCCATAACTTCAAGCGGAACGGTAATCTGCGAACCTTCCGCCGCGATATCGGCTTGCGCCGCCGAATGCCCTATGGCGGGCGAGAATTTTTTCAGCCATTGGGGTTCGGGCTCCGGCTTTGAGGACGATTCCCCGGTTTTTATCAACATGGGAAGCACCACATTGCCGGCGTCGGCCACGGCGGCCGCCAGTTTGGGGTCGTTGTCGAAGCCAGCTTGGGCCTCATCTATGATTTTTGAAAAGTCGGAGTCTTTTGTCGTTTCCTTTATCTTTTTATCGGCCACAAGGGCGAGGTATCTGCTTTTCAGATAGTCGCCAAGCTCCAATTCCGAGTTTTTTTCCGGTTCCGAAAAAAGTATGTTCAAGCCTATAACCGAGGGGCGCGCCGTGGAGCTTGAAAGCCAGAGAAGCATGTCGGCCACTTCTGAGCGCGGCCACGGCCAGCGGCCTATTTTTGAAATGGTGTCGTCGTTTATCTCTATGATCGCTATTTCATTTTTCGCGGAAGAGGCGGCGCTCATTTTGGCGCGGAAATCGTAAAATTTCAGCTCCGCGGTTTCAAGGCCGGTGCCGGTAAAATAAAAAAACAGCGTTACCGAAAGGAGCGCCGACCCCCACAGCAGATTTGAGAAAATAATTTTTTTCACCGGTGTTCTCCGTTAAAGTTAGTCTCAAGTCACAAGTCTCAGGCAAACTCTCATGCTTTACTTGAGACCTGAGACATGAGACTTGCACCTAGCGGTGCGTAGCAACGCTAGGTTTCCTGCATATAAACCGCCAGCAGTTCTTCCGCAAAGCAGACATCCGCCATGAGCATGAGGAAAAGCGCTATAAATATTATGCCGGCCGAGTCTGCCAGGCTGCGGCCGATTTTATGCTCAAGCTGCGCGTAATATTGCGCCCTGGCCGCGTTGGAAAGTTCCCCTCGTGCAGGCGGCTGTATTTCCTGCGGCTGGGGCGGGAGTTTTTTTTCAATAGGGCGTCCTTCCAGATCATACTGCGGCTCGCTTTCGGCGGACATGACCGCCAGGTGGTATTGAACCATAGCCATACGGTTTTCCTGGCTGACTTGCAGGGCCGCAGCCCTGACTTTTTCGTCTGTTATGGCCGATACCATCGGGTTTGTAAACATCACGAACACCAGAGCGTTGGCGGCCAAAAAAAGCACCGGCGGATTATAAAACAGAGAGAACTCCTTAACGGTAGCGCCCGTGACTATGCCCGCAAGCGCCAGGATTACCGCCGCGGCCATATAAGTCTGTTCCGGCGCAAGGCCGCCCTTGAAATATGTGTAAGTCAGAAACATGGAAAATAAATAGGCCGCGATTGCCGCCGTTTTTAATATCCAGTTGTCGCGGAATATGACCTTTGAAGCAGCCAGATACAGGAAGAGGGCGTAAATAAGAATGTTGGCGGAGGAAAAAGCGTTCTCAAGGCTTATTTTGAGCGCGAAAAAAGCCTTAGCCACGGTGTCGACGGTTTCAGGCGCGGGAATATAGGCGCCGCCGGCGTAAGCGGCAACGGCGGCCGCGGCAAGCAGAAAAGCGTGCTGAAAAGTGAATTTCAAGGGTTTTAGCGATACGGTCCACGCGAAAAGCGCCGCGCCCAAAACCGCGAAAAAACCGGCGGTTACGGGGTTGTCAATAAAAGGAGAATACAGGCTGCCGGTTACCCTGCCTGAGGCTCCTGAAATGATAAAACAGCCGGTGGCCGCCAGCGCAAGAGCGCTGTGCAGCAGTATTTGAACCGCGTTGTACAGGGCGGACAACTGGAACTTTGTTTTTTTTGCTGCGGCGGGTTTGCCGCCCTGCTGCCTTGGGGCGGTTACCGGTTCGGGCGCCGCAGCAGCCCTGCCGCTCCGGTCAGAAACCCGCGGATCCGCCCTTTCAAGCGAGGCCGAATGCGACGGAGGCGGCGGCACGTTCATGCGGGATGTTATTTCCGGGATGTCGAACGAATTTTCCCAGGAGGAGGAGTTCTGTTCAACGGTGTCTTTACATTTTTTCAGGTCGGCGATCAGTTCCCGCGCGCTCTGGTATCTGTCGTCGGGTTTTTTTCGCATTGCCTTTTCCAGAATGCGCGACACCCAAAGCGGTATATCAGGTTTTATAAGTATGATGTTCGGGAACGGTTCGCTTATATGCTTATGTATGACCTCTATCGAATTCTTGCCTTCAAAAGGGAATCGTCCGGTGAGGATATAGAAATATGTGGCCCCCGTGCAATACAGATCGGAGCGGGCGTCCACGCTTCCCGCAAGTCCCTGCTCGGGAGACATGAAATAAGCGGTACCCACCATTTCACCGGCTATGGTGAGCTGTTTCTCTTCGTTTATACTCCTGGCAAGTCCAAAGTCCGCTATCCGGGGCACTCCGTCGAGTCCTACCAGAATATTGGAGGGCTTGATATCGCGGTGGATGATGCTTTTTGAGTGAGCGTGAGCCAGCCCCTCCAAAACGCCCAGTATCATCTCGGTCGCTTCCGGAACGGCAAGCGGGCCTTTTTCAGTTACGATTTCCGAAAGGGTCCGCCCCTCCACGTATGACATTACGATAAAATAAGAGTTGTTTTCCTGGCCGAAATTATACACCTGGACGATGTTCGGGTGGTCAAGCTTGGCAGCGGAGCGGGCTTCCCTCAGGAAAAAATCTATATTGCGCTGGTCGCGCGCCAGCTCCGGCGCAAGGAGTTTTACGCAGACTACCTTGTCGAGGGTTTCATGGCGCGCCGTATAAACAGTGCCCATGCCGCCCTGGCCGATTTTTTTGATCAGCCTGCAGCCGGCGAAGACAGTATTGGTAAGATCGCCCGTGATGTCCATTATAGCCTTCTGTCCTTTATATAGACGCTGCCCTGGCGATTGGGCATGGTTTTGGCGTAATGCTTCAGTTCCGCCGCCGTCTGAACTATCTTGCCGTAATGCCTGATCCCCTTGGGAATGATCACGGCCACCGTAAGGGACATTATCTGGAAATTAGTGGTTTTGTTTTTTCTGTCGGAGGTGATTATAAAACCCCGCTTTCTGTCGGCTTCCGTGTAAAAAGACGGGATCGTGCGGTCAAATTCCTCGGCCACGGCTTTGGCCGTTCGTTCCGCCTCGGGGGCGCCGAGGATAAGCACAAAATCATCGCCGCCGATGTGACCTATAAAATGATTTTTCGGAGAGTATTGCCGGGCTTTCGCGGCGAGCAGCGCGGAAATGTGTTTTATAACCTCGTCGCCTTTAGCGTAGCCGTAAACATCGTTGTAGGATTTGAAATTGTCGGCGTCAATATAGAGGAACGCGAAGGTTTCGCCCGCGTCAAGGCGCTTGTGCACTTCTTCCTCAATGGCGGGGCTGCCGGGCAGGTGTGTGAGCGGGTTAAGAGCGGTGTCGGCGGTTTTGCGGTTTATAATACGGTTAATGCGCGCGCGCAGTTCGCGCACGTCAAAAGGTTTGGTAATGAAGTCGTCGGCCCCAAGCTCTATTGTGCTTACCTTGGCGTCCACCTCGCTTACCCCGCTTAATATGATTATTGGAATATTCCGGGTGTCGGGATTTTCCCTTACACGCTTACAGAGGGCGTAACCGTCAAGGCCCGGCATACGCAGGTCAAGCAGTATCAGGTCCGGTTTTTTATTTTGTAAAAAATCCAGCACCTCGGCGCCGCTGTAAAGCGCGACCACGGTGTAGTCGTACTTTTTGAGCACGGCGGAAATAAGCAGTCCCACGTTGGGATCATCGTCCACAACCAGTATGGTCTTATCGGGCAAAATATTCCCCCCGCGCTGTAAGCGGTCTGAAACTGCGTGCCGTGACGAACACGGCGTTGCGCGTTACGCGTATATTATAAATAATATATAGCGGTAAATCAATTTTCCCCTAAAAAGGCCTGCGGTGCCGCGAAAAGGCTTAAAAAAGCGCAAAAAACGCTGCACCGCAAATACACCAAAAGCCGTAAAAATCACAAAAGGCTGCTGCACTTGACAAAGGTCAGTATCGGTGCTAAAATCAATATGTCAGGGCTGCCTCCCTCACCCTACCCCCCAAAAAGGCAGCCCTGCCTTTTTTTGTCCGAATTTACTAAAATCTAGTTACTACACAGGTTCACGGTTCAGCGGTTTAATGGTTCAACGGTTGGCCGTCTGATAGGCATGGCCTCTGATACGGCACTGGCATAGCCTTGAAAAAGCATGAAGATCATGCAAAAGACAACCGTGAACCTAACCACCTGAACAGTTACAAGATCTACCATAATGGATTCTAAGCCCGTTTTAAAACCAACCTCATATCCCCCTAAACTTGCCTGCGGAGCCTTTTTGTTTGTGCTTTTCACGCTGCTTTATATTTATTGCCTGCCGCCCGGCCTTGCCCCCTATCGCGACGCCGGCGAAATGGCCTGCGACGCGTACAGCCTTGGCGTGCCGCATCAGCCCGGTTATCCGCTTTACGCGGTGACCGCCCGGGTTTTTTCAATGCTTATGCCCGGTAATTTTGCCTGGGCTCTGAACCTGTTCTCCGCGGCCGCCGGCCTTGGCGCTATAATGGTCCTTTATGAGCTTTTAAGCGTCTTGTTTTCTCCCTTAAGCGCGGTCGCCGCCGCGCTTTTGCTCGGGCTCAATTTTACTTTCTGGACTGTTTCAAGCGTTTCGGAAATGTACGCGCTTAACACCCTGCTTGCCTGCCTGATTTTGTTCCTGGCTTTTGATTCCGCCGCCGCCTGCTCAAAAAACAAGCTCTTTCTGCTTGCATACCTCGCCGGGCTTTCCATGACCAACCGCATGGATATAGTTTTTGTTTTTCCGACCGCGGTTATTTTGATCTTCCCGGCGCTTAAAAATACATGGCGCGGCGCCTGGGCCGCGAATTTATTGAAAGCCTCCGGCTTATTTGCGCTCGGATTCTCGCTGTATCTTTATCTGCTTGTCCGTTCCGGCTCAAATCCGCTTTTTGACTGGAGCCATCCGGCGGATTTTGCCTCGTTGATCGCCGTAATTACACGCAAAAGCTATGGCTCCACTCTGGACCTGATATCCAAAAATTATGCCGCGGGCGCGCTGTTTTTTCCAAATCTCAAATATTACGCGCTGCATTTGATAGGGAATTTCAACCTCGCCCTTTTTGCCGCCTGCGCCGGGCTTTATTCGGAATTCCGCTTTTCCAAAAGACGGTTCACGGCCATGGCCGCGCTTTTTCTCCTGGCCGGACCGGTTTTTCTTTTTATGGGTAATATGCCGCCAAACCCCCACGCGCTGGCCGTGGTGGAACCCTACTATCTGCTGCCGGACCTGGCGGTTCTTTTTTGGACCGCGGCGGGGCTGTTTCATATCGGCGAAAGATACAGAAGGTTTTTCCCGCTGATCGTTCTGGCGGCCGCGGCGGCCGCCCTTTGGGCTTTTTTTATAAATTTTCCGCACGCCGACAGACGGGAGCTTTTCGCGGCTGAAGATTACGCGTCCGACGTCCTTCGGTCCGTGCCTCCCGGCGGCCTGCTTGCCGTGAAAAAAGATGTTCAGCTTTTTTCTTTATGGTATGCGCAGACGATAAAAAAAACAAGGCCCGATATCGCGGTTGTGGCGCAGGGACTCAGCGCTTCGCCCTGGTACAGGAACACGAAACGCCTTTACAGCCCGGACCTTGTCCTTTTTAACCTGAATTCAGGTTCGGAAGAGGACTGGCGCTCTTTCAGATCGGCCAACCGCGGCGGGTTTTACTCCACGCTTGACGCGGAACTGCCGGCGAAAGTCGCAACCGTGCCGGCGGGACTTGTAAACGCCCTTTACCCTTCCGCTTCCGCTGATATTTTCTACCCGTTTTCGCTTTATAGTTTCCGCTTTCTTGAGCATCCTTACCGCGATTTTTTTGACAGGGATATAGGCACTTCATACGCGCAAAGCCTGGTGACGAGGGCGGCGTTTTTAAACGGTTCTTCAGCGCTTGATCCTGAGGCGCTGCAGGGGCTGGCGCTTTCAGGGCGCTTTGACCCCGACATACCGGATGCGCCGCTGCAGGCCGGCTTTTATTATTCTTCAAAGGGCGATTGGCGCCGTGCCGGCGAAAACTTCAGGGCGTCGGCTGAAATTTACGGACGTTTAATGGATTTAAGCTCCGAATATTATTCGCTTGACTCGCTTAAAAACGGCCTTGCGGCTTCAAGCGCGTACGCGTGGCTTAACTACGGAGTGGCTCTTGAAAAAACCGGCAATCCGGTCCAGGCTGAAGACGCTTACCGGCGGGCGCTCGCGGCCGACCCCGGCATGGCCCAGGCGCATTACAATATAGCCATCCTCTACTGGAACAAGGATCCGAACAGGGTCTATTCGGAGCTTGTTGAAACCCTTAAACTCAACCCCGCCCATAAAGAAGCCGCGTATTACCTCAAGCGGATGACGCAGGGAATAGCAAATAGCAAATAGCGAATAGTAAATAAGGAGTTCCTTACCCACTATTCGCTATTTGCTATTCGCTACTCGCTCTTTGTTATCTTGGGAAGTAGTTGTAGCGGAACTGGAACATGCCGAGCAAATCCCAGCCGCCTTTGAAGGAGAGATACGATACTTCAAAATTCAGTTTGAGAAGGGTCCCAAGGTGGAAATTTATGAGTTTCGGGCTTTGCGGAGCCCCTTGCGGAATTATAAACTCGGCCCCTATGGTGGAGTCGGTTTTCGGCAGCCACATGAAACCGCCAAAAAGCATGCCGGGCGGAACATTCTGCTTGGCGCGTCCGTTCAGGGTTAACGCGTCTTTTGAAAGGAATTCGGACATCTGGTAGAGCACTTTAGGCATGTCTCCGTCGGAGTATCCGGCGCTTATGAGAAATTTAGGGTGCAGGCGCTTTGTCATGACCAGATAGGCGTTGGCATAAGTATCGGTTGTCTTGCCTGTTGCTTTAACCGTGAGGGTGACAGTCTGGTTTAAAGCGGGCTGGGGCGCGTCGCGGAACTTGAAAATACCCTGCACACCCGAAGCCACGGCGGGGCGCCAGCGCCCCTCGGTCTGAATGAGCATCTTGGCGTCGGCGGTAAGCAGCCAGAGGCCTACGCGGTCCAGATAATTGGTTTTTGTACGCGTCCAGGAGAATGAGTTTTTGCCGTAAAGGCGGCCTATGAAGTAAGAGGCGTTAATATCCAGCCCTAGGCCTATGGTATTTTTATCCCGTCCGCGGTAGGCTGTGGGCATAAGCACGATTCCGCTTAAAGGGATACTTGCATCCTTGTATTTGGCCGGTTGAGAGGGTTGCGAGGGCTGCGAGGGAGGCTGATAGGGCTGCGAGGGCGGCTGGTAGGGTTGGGAGGCCGCCGCTTCAGTGGACGAGGTAATAACGGCTGCTGAAGAGACAGAAATCTGGGGAGAGGTCTCCTTAGCAGGGGTAAAAGCGGGGATGAACGGGACCGGAGACGTAGTTGCGCCGCCGGTAAAAGCGGCGGGGCCCGTGACAGGCATTGTCGGTATCGGCTGCGCGCCTGCCGGCGCGGCAGCCATCAAGGCCAAAGAAATATAAATTAAAAGGTTCATAGCGCGAAATTTAAAAATCTTACCATCAGATTCGCCGCAACGGCGGCCAAAACATCGTCTATAATTATACCAAAACCCCCGCCCACCGTTTGGTCTATCTTCTTTATGGGCCAGGGCTTCAGGGTGTCGAGGATCCGGAATAATACAAAAGCCGCCGCCAGGTTAAAGATGGTTTTATCAAGGAAAGCGACCGCCACCCAATAACCCAGGATCTCATCTATAACTATGCGCGGGTCATCGTGTACGCCGAAGGACGCTTCTGCGAGGCCAGCCACCCAGACGGCAAAGAAAAAAAACAAAGTAAGGAAAAGGAGAAAGTCCCGGTTTTCCGCCGGCAGCAGCGGCACGAGCAGCAAACCCAGCGCTGTGCCGAACAGGCCGGAGCCGGTGAATTTCCTGAACCCGGTGAGCGCGGCCGGGATATAGCTTATATAAAATCCGCTGGCTAAAAATCTTGCGGCTTTATTTTTGAAATTAGTCATAAAAACGCCGGACGGATAGACTGCCGGGCAGCTAAAAACCGCCATATGGTCTGAAGAGTCTTTAAAAAGGCCGTCTAGCGGTCCAGCTGCCTGGACGTCAGGCTGTCTAGCTGTTTTCTTTCTCGCTCCAGGATTTTATGAGCAGGTCCCGGTGGTTGTAAAGGTAAACCGCGCCGCTTAAAACCGTTATCAGGGCTGTGAATACCGTGAGCCAGTAGGCAATTCGCCCGGTCCGGCCGGCAGTCTCGGCTAGAAATACCGCCGGTAAACCGTACTTTTTGCCCCATATTTTAAGCACCAGGAGGGTTAATATGATAAAGGCGGAAGTCATTTGTATAACGGTTTTTACTTTCCCTGTCTTTTCCGCTTTCATTACCTCCCCGCGAAGCGCCGCGAGCACGCGAAGGGTGGAAATGGTCAGTTCACGCATGAGTATGAGAAATACGGCCCAAATCGGAACGGTAAGCTCTCTGAGCGAAGCGAAAGCCAGAAAAACAGCCATTACAAGTATTTTGTCGGCGAAGGGGTCGGCTATGGCGCCGAATGGCGTCATGGTGTGAGTGCGCCGCGCTATCACTCCGTCAAAATAATCTGAGATGCTTGCCACGGTAAGAAGCGCCAGGGCGCCCAACTCCGACCAAAGGGAACGAGAAATTATCAACAGGAAAATAAACAGGCTCAGAAGGATCCGGCTCATCGTTATTCGGTTGGCTAGAGTCATAGTAGGTTACAGGGAAAGTTTAGAGTAGATAGCGGAGAGTAAATAGTGCAGAGATTCAAAGAGAGTCCTCTTCACACTACACACTATCCGCTCTACACCCTACACTATCCACTCTACAATATCCACTCTACACTAGTTCTTAAATTCCAGAATCTGCGTGCCTTTGGGCGGGCTGAATTTGAATAGTTCCGGAGCCAGCGTCTTATTTATTTCGGCGCCGGAAAGCGTGGTTTTGATGGTGGTTTTGTCAACGGTCAGCTCCGCCTCTATCGGGAAATAATCAGTGGCTGAAAGGGTGAGAGAAAGACGGTATTGCTCCGGATTCACTTTGGGCGTAAAAACCACTGTGACATAGGGATGCTCCGGAGTTTGCCCGGAGACAGCGGTATCGTTCTTTTCTGTCAGCGCCGAGTAATTGCCGAAGTCAAGTATGCCTGAGAAATTGTCGCTTTGCGTCCTGCGCCAGGCCTCCCATGAGGTTTTAACGACTTGGGCGTCTTCCGGCTTGTAAATCCAGATGTCATGCTTGTCGGTTACCACCAGCTGGCGGGCCGGCTTAAAGTGCTCGATCCTGAGCAGATTGGGCTTTGAATATTTCAGCTCTCCTTCCACGGTCTGTTTCAGGCCCGCTTCGGAAAAATTCACTTCCTGCGTGAATTTGGCGCTTAAAGTTTCAAGTTTAACGTCCCAATCCTTTAGTCCGTCAATAACCGCGGTGGAAGTGGACAGGTCTTTTTTAAAGTTTTTGGCCGGCAGCGGCGAAACGGCTTTTACCGCCGCCGTTGAAACGACAGCGGCGGCTTCTTTTTTTGCCTTTTTGGCGGGGACAGTCTTCTTCTTCGGCTGCGCGAAAGCCGCCGAACACAGCGTTAAAGCGAGTACCCCGCTTAAAATAATTCTCATTTAACTTCCTCCTTGTCGCCGACGGGACTTTCGGGGCTTTGAGCGGGGGCCGCATTGTCGTTCAGATGCTTTTCGATCTTGTCAAAAAATATCTCCCAGCGGTTTGAGCCTTCCGGTTTGTGAATAAAGCCGTTAACTTCAAGTATGCTTAAAATATTGGTGGCGCGCGATGATGAGCCGAAATGGGCTTTAAGCAGATCCTGCGAAACGCGCTTCCGTTCATTTATCAGGCGAAGGGCCGTCAACAGCTCTTCAGAACTGCCGCCCTTGCCGGAGGCGGCGCTCGCCTCTTCTTCAACCAGCGGCTGATAATGCGGCCGGCCCTGCGCTCTTATGAAATCGGCTACTTTTTTTATTTCCTCTTCAGAAACATAGGCGCCCTGTATCCTGGCCGGCTTTTGCGCGTCTATGGCAAGGTAAAGCAGGTCGCCGCGGCCGATAAGGGATTCGGCGCCGGGGGTGTCTAAAATAACCTGTGAGTCGGTCCTTGAGGTTACCTGCAGTGCTACCCTTGAGGGGAGGTTGGCTTTTATGACGCCGGTAATAATATCCACCGAAGGCCGCTGGGTGGCGAGCACCAGATGTATGCCCACCGCGCGGGCCATCTGGGCCAGGCGCTGGATGGCGTCTTCCACCACGTTTTTCATCTGCAGGATGAGGTCCGCCAGCTCATCAATTACCACCACTATATAGTGTTCCGTGGGCTGGCCGTTCGCGAGCGCCCACTTATTGTAGGAAGCTATGTTTTTTACTCTGGCCCGCTCAAACCTGATATAGCGCTTTTCCATTACGCGCGTTAAGGCCACAAGCGCTTTTGCCGCGTCCTTGGGGTTGGTGATCACTGACACGCGGTCGGGGGTTTCCGTTGGGTCGTAAAGATAGGGTATATCCTCGTAGAAAGTCAGTTCAAGGCGCTTCGGGTCGATGAAAAGGAACTTGACCTCGTCGGGGGTGTTGCGGTAGATAAGCGAAAGTATCAGGGACTGCAAAAAAACGCTTTTGCCGGAATTGGTCGCGCCAGCCACAAGTAAATGGGGCATGGTTTCAAGATTAGCGGTGGCAATTGAGCCTTCGGCGTGGCGGCCGATGCCGAAAGCGAGCGGCTCTCGCCTTTCGTTAAAGGCCGAGCTTTCAAGCACTTCGCGCAGCAAAACTTTAGCCCGGCGCGCATTGGGTATTTCAAAACCGATGGCCGACTTGCCCGGTATGGGAGCGATCACCCTTATTCCGCCGGGTGATTTCATGGCCAGCGCCACGTCGTTCGAAAGCGAGACTATGGAACTTATTTTAACGCCGGAAGCGGGGGTCACTTCATAGCGGGTGATCACGGGGCCGGGATATACGCCGGACACGTGCGCCGCCACGTCAAAGCTTTTGAAAGTGGCTTCAAGCAGAAGTTTTGAGTCGTTTATCTCTCCGTTGGTCGGGCCTATAAAACCCTGTTCGGAGGGGGCGTCCAAAAGCCCGGCGGGCGGGCACTTGAAATTTTGGAAATAAGAGTCTTTGGGGCTTGAGGCTGTTTTTGAGCCTTCCGCCTGAGCGGCCCTGGCCGGGCTTTCAGTCCTGGACTTTACGGCCGCGGCGGCTCCGGCCGGCGGTTCCGCTTTCGCGCGCACTATCTGCGGTTCCGCGCGTTCCGGCGCGGACGCGGCACTCTTTGCGGGGGCTTCGCTTATAGGTTTGGCGTCATAAGAAGGCCCTTCTTTTTTTTCTTTTTCGGTCACAAGGCTTAATTTGGCCTTCATCTCTTTGCGGGCTGCCGTCCAATTGCGGTAATCGTCCGCTAGCGCGGCGGTGATCTTCTTCAGCGCTTTGCGCCAGGAAATTTTAAAGAGCAGCTGTACCCCGGCGATTAACAATACCACTGAGAACAAACCGACCCCGAAATTGCCGAAGATCTTTGAAAGCAGTCCCTCCAGGGCATAGCCGAGCCAGCCGCCGTCAAAAGCCGGGTTCCCGCTTACCATGGAGATAAGCCCGAGTTCAGCGGAAATGGCTCCGAGTATCAGCACTATGCCTGTCGCCAGCGTAAGGATGCCTTTATGGGGTTTGTTTATATTTACGAGTATAGCCGCCAGCCCGTATAAAAGCAAGAAAGGGAATAAATAGGAAGAGAAGCCGAAGAAATTGTAGAGGCCTTCGTGGACTTTGCCGCCGACTATGCCCCCCCGCGATCCGGCGAAAGCTATCCAGATAAGCCATATGCTGAAGGCCAGCGCCAGGAGCCAATAGATCGCGTAGGAGAGGGTGGAGGTCTTTTTTTTCGCCTGCGAGGAGGCGAAGTTATACTTTGTCAGTTTCCGCATTTTTAAGCGCGCCGCCCGTATCAGAGAATCTTTACCTTGAAATTCAGATCCTGGGGGTAGAGGGCCACCTTCCCCTGGGCCGCCAGCCAGCCGAGCGCCAGGTAGAGCGCTGAGCTTGAAAGATGAAGTTTCAGCTTGATATCCCAGGAAGTGTTTTCGCCGGCTTTGAGCAAATCAAGAACATTGGCTGCGTTCTGCGCCACAGTGTCGGCGAATTTTGCGGTTTCTTCCATAACAGTTCTCCAAAGGGTAGCGAATAGGGGTTAATGAAAGCGAATAGCAAATAGTGAAACGAGGAATACGGACCCTTTATAGCTTTTCTGTTTTTATCCTCTACTTAACTATTCGCGATTCGCTGTCGTTGTGCTTTTACGCAAACAGCCGGCTTTTTTAAAAGCCGGCTGAGCGATCGTTTCCCGCGTATAAGAATTACCTTTGTATCAGGAAAATGTCCTGATTGAGCTCCAGCGGTTTGCCGTTCTCAACCAGCACTTTCTTAATTACACAGTTGAACTCGGCTTTTATTTCGTTGAAGACCTTCATGGCTTCGATTACGCAGAGCACCTGACCTTCTTTTACCTGGTCTCCCTCCCGCGCGTAGGGCGGGCTTGAGGGACTGGGAGCCCTGTAAAAGATGCCGGACATCGGGGCCTTTATGGTTTCCCCCGCCGTCTCCGCTGGCGCCGCGGGCTGCGGCTTGGAGGCCGTAGCCTGCGCCCCCCCGGCATGCTGGGGGGCGGTGGAGAACACCGGAATAGGCTGAACCGTTTGAGTGTGTTTCCGGACCAACTTTATGTAGGTGGCGTTCTTCGCGAATTCTATCGCCTCCAGCTTATTGGTGTTCATGAACCGGTAGAATTTCTGCACCTGGTCAAAAGCGGTGCTAAGGCCGCTCTGGTTTTTTTCCTGCTTCGTTTTCTTCATGGAAGCTCCCTTGTCGCATCCCGCGCCGCACTGCACAGCGCGCGGGACGGATTAGCCGCCGGCCTTTAAGCTGTGGCGGCCGGTGCTCTACGAGGGGAGCTAAGCTCCCCTTCGTCGTTTGCTCTGCCGCCTTTGGCGGCCCGCTCACTGAACCCCTTCTATAGGGTACCCGCGCTCACTAACGAAGGTCTTCGCGCGGGTTTATCCACTGCACGCGGGGTGGAAGCAAACTTCTCTATTTCCTTTCTGCCTGCAGCAGCACTCTTCTTGAGAGCCGGAACTTGCCCATATTATCCATGTCCACTACTTTTACCTGCACTTCCTGGCCGACTTTTAAAACATCTTCCACGCGGTTTATGCGTTTGGTGTCCACTTCGGAAATATGCAGCAGGCCTTCCTTGCCCGGCAGAATTTCCACGAAAGCGCCGAAGGCGAGTATGGAAACCACATGCCCGGTGTAGATCTGGCCCACTTCCACGTCCACGGTGTAGTACTGCACCATGGTCTTGGCTTCTTCAAGGCCTTTCCTGTCAGCGCAGGAGATGAACACCGAACCGTCGTCTTCCACTTCAATATCGGCGCCGGTTTTCTCTATGATGGCGCGGATGTTCTTTCCGCCGGGGCCTATAAAAGCGCCTATCTTGTCTTTGGGCAGCTGGAGTTTTACTATCCTGGGCGCGAATTCGGAAATGTCGGCCCTTGGAGCGGACAGGTGTTCCTGCATAAGCCCAAGTATGTGATGCCGGCCTTTGGTGGCCTGCTCTATAGCTTCTTTCAGGATATTCATGGGTATGCCGGAAGCCAGCTTTACATCCATCTGGAAGGCGGTAACTCCCTGGGCCGTGCCGGTCATCTTAAAGTCCATGTCGCCGAAATGGTCTTCATGTCCCGCTATATCGGAAAGCACGGCGTGGTCTGAGCCGTCGGTAATAAGGCCCATGGCGATTCCCGAGCAGGCGGCCTTCATGGGTACGCCCGCGTCAAAAAGCGCGAGCGACCCGCCGCATACGGTGGCCATTGAAGAGGAGCCGTTCGATTCCAGGATGTCTGAAACAATGCGTATGGTGTAGGGGAATATTTCCGCGCTCGGCAGCAACGGCTTCAGGGCGCGCTTTGCCAGGTGGCCGTGGCCTATTTCGCGGCGGCCGGGGCCCCGGTCGGGTTTTACCTCTCCGGTGGAAAAGCTCGGGAAGTTATAATGCAGCATGAAGCGGTCAAGGAACCGGCCTTCCAGATCGTCCAGTATCTGTTTATCGTCGGAGGTGCCGAGCGTCACTGTGGCGAGCGTCTGCGTCTGGCCCCGGGTAAACAGAGCCGAGCCGTGAGTGCGCGGCAGAAAACCGGCCTGCATGGAAATAGCGCGGATCTCGTCGGTTTTGCGGCCGTCGGTGCGTATTTTGGTCGCCAGCACCAGCTTGCGGGAAACCTCGTATATGACGTCTTCCATCAGGGTTTTTACCTGATAGGCGGCGGTTTTTTCTTCGGGGTACTTCTCCGTCATTTCCTTCACCAGGGCGTCTTTCACTTCGCTCATGGTGGCTTCAAGAACTTCCTTGGTGGGGTGCGTATTAAGCAGTTTTTCTATGGCGGGACGGCCTTTTTGTTCAACGGCGGCTTTAATTTCCGGCCTTATTACCGGGGCCGGGACTTCGGTTTTGGCCTTGCCGCATTTTTTCTGAAGCTCAACCTGGAGTTTGCAGAGCTTTTCAATTTCCGGCTTGGCGGTTTCCATGGCGGTTATTAGTTCTTCGTTGGGGATTTCTTTTCCCCCGCCTTCAACCATCAGTATGCCTTTCAGGGTGCCTGAAATAACCAGCTCCATATCAATCGTTTCCCGCTGTTCAAAGGTGGGATTAAGCACAAATTTGCCTTCAAATTTGCCTATCCGCACCGCGGCCACGGGGCCGTTGAAGGGAATATCCGAGATCATAAGCGCGGCCGAAGCGCCGTTTATAGAGAGCACGTCGGCGTCTTTGGCGCAGTCGCTTGAAACCACGGAGGAAACCACCTGCGTTTCGGTGTTGAAATATTTGGGGAACAGCGGGCGTACCGAGCGGTCGGTAAGACGCGAGCCCAGCACCTCTTTCTCGCGGGCTTTCCCTTCCCGCTTGAAGAAGCCGCCGGGTATTTTGCCCGCGGCGTAGGTCTTTTCCTTATAGTCGCAGCTGAGCGGTACGAATTCAGGCGGATTGTCTTTGGGCTTTTTCGCCTGCACGCAGGTTGAAAGCACCACGTTGTCGCCCAGGCGCACCAGCACGGCGCCGCCGGCCTGTTTTGCTAGCAGCCCGGTTTCAAATGAAATTACATCGTCTCCCACCTTTACTTCAAGGCGGGTTAAGTTATTATTGGTCATTATTATTTCCTTAAACCTAATTGTTTAATGAGGTTTTTGTATTCTTCCCTGTTGTGTTTGTTCAGGTAGCTGAGCGAGTTTTTTCTTTGGACTACCAGCAAGGAAAGACCGCGCGCGGAGGAATGATCCTTCGGATTTGCGGTGATATGCTTTGAAAGATACTGAATTCTTTCGGTGAGAAGGGCTATCTGCACTGAAATTGCCCCGGTATCATTGGGCTTTTTGGAGAATTTGTCCACAATTTCTTTGGTTTTTGTCTTGGTTAATGGCATTTTTTCACTCTCTTTGGTTTAGTTTTTGTTCTTTTGACTATTATATTAATTGTGGGCCGGAAAAGTCAAACATTCGGAAAATTCAGGAATTTTCCGGGAAGGCTGAGGGATTAAGGATGAGGGTTGAGGGGTAAAAAACAATCCTTGCTTTTGATGTGCTTTGTGCCTCATCCCTCATCTTTCATCCTTCCTAAAATTGCTATGGACATCCGTCTAAGGCGGACGAATTCAACCGCAATTTTCGGGTCAGCTGTCCTGAAGGCGGCGCAGTTCGCGGTCGGCGTCCCGCAAACGCAGCGCCTCAACGCTTGCAAGGCGCTGAAAGAACGCCGCGCTGACGGCGGGATCCCGGCGGGATATCGCGTCAAAAGTGTCCCGGCTTATGACGTAAAGGTCCGTGTCGCTCAGGGCGATGGCGTCGGCTGTACGCGGCATACGGGCCAAAAAACCCGCTTCCCCGAAGAAATCTCCCGGTCCGAAGACGGCAAGATGATGCTGGCGATGCGTATCTTTCAGCGGCAATACTATGCGCACACGCCCGCGGCGGATCAGGAAAAGCTCGTCACTTTGGCCCTTACGGAGGAATATCGGTTTACCGGCCTCCACGCGGCGTTCCGCGAAGGCCGCACGCAGCCCCTCCAAAGAGGCGGGGTCTATTTCCCGCAAAAAATCTATCTGGGAAAGATCCAGCAATTTCCCGGCGGCCGGGAGTTCAAGGCCCGCCTCTTCTAAAGCGCAGTCTTCCGCCCACTCAAGCGCGTCATGAAGTGTTTCAAAGACGCGCCCGCCCCCTTCTTGGTGCGTCAGCCCCAGATGTTCGAAATATGCGCGCAGGTCCTGCCCGGTGGGCAAACTCGGCGGCAGATGAGAAAAAACAAGCGAGCCGCCGCGCTCTTCCAGCATTGCGCCCACCTGCTCAAGCATGTGCACGGCTGTGAAATCCACCGAGGTCACGCGGCGCATGTCCAGAATGAGTCGCCGGCAGGAACGCATGTCGCTTTCTATCTCCGAAAAGAGCTGGTCGGTGGTGCCGAAAAACAGGCTGCCTTGGAGCTCGACTACAAGCGTTTCGGCGCCCCGCTCGGCCAGCGCCGCGCGCTCCCCCGGCAGGCGCTTTTGTGTCGAGGAGATTTCCGCGCCCGTAGCTTTTCGCCGGACCACGCTGCTGCGCATCTGCTCGCGGATAAAAAGCAGAATGGAGAGGGCTATTCCCACGCCGGCGGCCGCGATAAGGTCCACCGCAAGCGCCGTGCCGGCTACCGAGACGATAACGGCGAAATCCAGCATGGTGCTGCCCCGCAGCGCCAGCCGCACGCTGGAGCGGTCTACCATGCGCGCTCCGACCACCGTCAATATTCCCGCCAGCGCCGCAAGCGGAATATGCCCGATGGCGCTGCCCAGCGCAAGCGCCGCTATAAGGGCGAACGCGCCTTCAAACAAGCCCGCGCGGCGGGTTTTGCCGCCGCTTGCCAGGCTTACCATAGTGGCCCCCATGGTGCCTGCGCCAGGCATGCCGCCGAGCAGAGCTGAGGCGATGTTTCCCGCGCCCTGCCCCGTCAGTTCCCTGTTGGAATTGTGGCGGGAGCGGACAATGGAATCGGTAACCACGCAGGTTTTGAGCGTATCGATAGAAAGAAGAATCGACAGTGTCAGCGCCGGGCCGACAAGCATGTATATCTCATGAGCATTCATAAAATGCAATGCGCTGAAATTAGAAACAATGCCTTTAAAAATAACGCCCGGATCGGTGGAGATGGCGCCGATAATCAGCGGGTTGTCGGTCAGCGCCAACAGTTGAGGCCGGACCAGCCCCGCCGCAAGGTGCGCACCGATCCCCGCCGCCAGGCCTATTATGGCCGCCGGAATCCGTTTTGTCAGACGCGGAGCCGCCATCATCGCCACGGCGGTGAAAAGAGCCACGCAAACCGCGGGCCATTGCCATGCTTCGGGGGAAAACAGGCCCGCAAGCGGGGCGGCGCCCTTCGCAAGTCCGAGAAAAGGACCGATCTGCTTCAATATTATCAGTAAACCGACACCGCTCATATATCCCGTCACCACGGGATAAGGAATGTATTTGATAAGGCGTCCGCCGCCGAGAGCGCCATAAACCGCTTGCAGGACGCCTGAAAACAGTCCGACCACGGCAAGTGAGACGATAATGAGTTCAGCCGATGCGCCGCTATCCATCAGCCGGACGCACAGCGCCGCCATAACAGCCGCCGCCGGCGCGCAGGGAGCGGAAATCAGGCGCGGAGCGCCGCCCAGCGCAGGTGCCAGCAGCCCCATGGCCACGGTCCCGATAATTCCCGTAAGCGCGCCCGCGCCGGCAAACCCGGGCCCGAGCGGGGCATACACCGCCACGCCGAATGCGATGGCGGAGGGCAGCGCCACCAGCATTGCCGCCATCCCGCCCCACGCATCCGCCCACTCGATTTTCGGGGATGCTGAAATAACGCCGTCCGTTGTCATAGGCTGAATAGTAATATTTTTATTCTGTTTGTTTCCAAATACATTTCAACTATACTAAACAAAAAGACCCCGGTAAAATCAAGGGCCGGCCCATCCATCACGAATTTACTTATACCGCATTATTATGGCTTAAAACCGATTAGCTTTTTTGGGCATGTGCCTTCATCGTTCTGAGGCTGGTTCATGCCGTTCATTAGTTGGCGAATTATATCCACAATGGCTTTTATTTCAGCGTCATGCCCGGACAACCTGCGCTCCAGCTCCGCCAGTTTGGCAGCAAGCTCTTTATGCGCTGAAACCATTTCCCGCAGCCTTGCGAATGCGCGGACAACTGATATGCCCGCTTGTATGGCTGTTTTGGAATTAACTACATTGGCGGCCTGTATCGCCCCGTACTCGGTAAAGACATATGGCAGATAGCGGCGCCCGCCCCTGCCTTTTGAGGCCGCAAAATGCGACCTCAAAGCTTGAGTTTCATTCCTAGTCAAACGAAACATGAAATCCCCGGGGAATCTTTCTATGTTGCGCCGAACCTGCTCATTTAATCTTTTTGTCGTGATGCCGTATATTTCTGCCAGGGTCGCGTCAAATATAACCTTGCACCCCCGGACCAAGAGAATTTTTAACGCGAGCGCCTCCTGCAGAATGATTTCTTTGGACATATATCCTCCGTTTCTGTAAATAGCATAGCAGACCACCCCGACAAAGGCGTGTCGTGTTGGAAAAGTCGTTTTTTGTGATTTTTATGCTGTGTTCATGAAAGAAGAGCAGCAGGACAGCAAAACTGTGGTCGCCGACGGGTTTCCTGCGCGCTCCAATACTTGCGTAGGTGCCGTATCAAGGACGGTGTCCCTCAGACGGCCAAGACCGGGTTTTATGGGGAAGAATCCCGGGGTCTTCCGCCGGCTCCGGAACTCGGCAAAAAAACAAAGTTTTTTGCCTCAAACATCCTCGCCGTTCCGGAGGAATTCGCTCCAGACCGCGGGCTTAAAACCCTAAAAGGAGCGCGCAGAAAATCCGCCGGCGCCCCCTTAAAACAATATTTACCCGCCCGCAACATCGGTACATCCATATTTACCCGCCCGGTGGTAAACAAATATCCTTAATATGCGTTGAGTGGGAACGGTTGGTTGTAAAAAGGTATGTAAAAAGGTAGACGCTACCTTTTTACATTGAGTCCGTCCCAATATTTCTCAAATTCCTTTTGGGCCTGTTTGACCTCGGCCGGCGTTCCAGTCTTTATAACGGCGATCATTTCTTGCGGGTTTTCAGTCATAAGTCAAAGATAGGAAATATTGAGTTTAAAAAGGCTCCTGCTGCCTTTTCCTTTTGGTAGTAACTGGGAATTAAATATTATGTCACCGAATTCTGTTGTGCCCCTAATTCTTGAACAATGCCTCGCGATTAAATAAAGTATTAAGGAGACTCTCTTCGTCCCCAAACAATGAATATTTATTTATATTCATTTTGTCCAACTCTTTAAGGGCCACTTTTTTCTCGCTTCCTGGTAAAATAAATTTGAAAATTATCGCCTGAGGAAATATTTCATCAGAGAATGCAGAGATGCATTCCTTGTGGGAGCAGAAATCCTGAATCTTTCCAGGATATTCTTTGGTAAGACACACAGTATAATTGCTTTGTTGAAGGAAATGCCTTTTATGAGAGGCTAAATATTCACCAATGAAATCAATACTCATTGATTGGGATGGGGCAGCGGGATTTGATGGTAATGATTGCAATTGTTTTTGAAAAAGCGAATAAATTGAAACATCTTCGTTTTCCTCAGCGCAATTAAAGGCAAAAAAAGATGCTATATAGGGGGAACACGACCAGTCTACAAGCGGAGAAGGGAAACCGAAATGCCGCACAAACGTTAGGAATTCAGCGTGTGGGAGAAATTGCGCATCTTTTATTTTTTCAAGTTCAGCATGGTCTTTTAAAAAATAGGGGACATTTTTCAAGCCACAACTCTTCAATTGTTCATGAATCTTAAGGAGCAATAGGTAGTATCCAGTGATACTAAAGTTCTTTGGCGACTCCCGCTCAAGTGTGCTTTCAAGTCTCCACTTAGCATTCGCATGGCCACGAAATATCGGTTCGTACGCTTCTTGGTCTAAACCGGTTTTGGAATTCAAAAAAGTATAAAAGTCATTGAGCTTTATAATTTGTTGTCTGAATTCATTCCATGAATGAACTCGCTTTAACACAATATCACCTTCCAGATAGTCTTTAGCGAAACCGGCATCACTTGTGCGGAAACTTTTAGCTTCCTCGTCGTTCATGAATTCCCCTTGTCATTGTGAGGCTTTGGCATCCCAAACAAAACCAATTGCCTTTAATCTTGGCATGTGTTCTTGCGACATCTTCCCCTGTTTATAAAAAATCCTTTGAGTACTAACCCACGCCCCCAATTTTGGATTCTCCGACCACCTTGCGGGGACATTACAGTTCCCGTGTTGAGCCTTATAGTTTTTAAGAAGTTTAAAATTTTCTTCCCATACCGAAGATAGAGGGTCCCATTCAAAACCGATTTCGTTAAGGCGATTAATTTGCTCCTTGGAAAGCTTACCCATAATTTTACGTTGAGTGCTGACCCATGACGCTAATTTTGAATTTTTCGGCCATTCAAATGGGACACGGCAGTTACCATATTTGGTTTTATATTTTTTGAGGGACTCGAACTCATTCTCCCAAGCTGCGGTAAAAGGGTCCCACTCAAAACCAATCTCCTTTAGCCGCCGGATGTATTCCTTGGGGGGTTTTCCTCTTAGACTACGCTGTTTTCTGACCCAACGTGCCAACACGGAATTTTCATTCTTGCTAATGCGAACACGACAATCACCATGTTTGCATTTATATTCTTGAAGTAAGCGGAAGCCTTCTTCCCAAGCGGATGAAAACGGGCTCCAATCAAAACCAATTTCATCTAGACGCCGCAAATTTTCCTTGGATAAATTTCCTCTGCGATGTCGCTGATTCGCAACCCATATCCCCAATCTGGGATTCTCAGGGTATATACTTGGTACATTACAATGTCCTAAGCGGTTTTTAAAAGCACCAAGTTCGCCGAAGCGTTCGTCCCAAGTATCACCAAGTTTTTCAAGACAAGAAACTGTTATTGATTTTTTTAAATCTTCTAGTAAAATGTTTGGCCCGAGTATTTCAATGGGGTCTGGAAGGTCAGGCCTGTAACCTTTGGTGCGGCCTTTCTCTTGGCGCATTTCCCGGATGATGTCGGCCAGGACTTCGTCTTGCTCTTGGAGGGCGGCGAGGACATCCCAGACTTCTTCAAATTTGCCTCGGCGAACGGCTTCTTCTATGGTTTCGCTTTTTTTGATTTCAAGGTATAGCGGGACCAGAATATAGCCGAATTCTTTCTTGGGGGCTTTACGCATGGCGCGGCCCGTTGCCTGCACTATGTCTACCGTGCTGCGCTTTGGACTTAAGAAAGCGACCATATCCACCGCCGGGACATCTACGCCCTCGGTCAGGCATTTGGCGTTGGAGACAAGGCCGTGATTGGAGTTTTTAAATTCCCCCATCAGCTTTTCTCGTTCCGCGGACGGCATTGAGCCGTTTACATGAAAGACGGAAAAACCCTTAAGATGGTTAGCTATGCCTTCCGAACCTTCGGCGGTGAAGGACTGCGCGGATTTGATGTTTTTATGAAAGGTTATTATTTTCCCGACACCGTGCTTTTCTACTGCGGCGGCGAGTGCCAGTTGGTTTGCTACCTGCTGGGCGTGGATTTCATCGCCCGCCACAAGAACTTTGCCCCGCCTTAAAAATTCCTGCCTAACCATCTCGGAAGTTACAACTGAAATTACCACTTTGTAGCGGCATATAATTCCAGCCCGGGCCGCCTTGGCAAAAGGGAGTTTATGGACTACGGAGCCATAAGACTCCGGGACATCCATTGAATACACCAGTTTTGCGTCGCCTTCTTTATCCCGCTTCAAAACATTGTAATGCCTGGGAGTGGCGGTCATGAAGACGCGTTTTTTTAGCGGGAGATTGTTATCGGAGAGGGCAAAAGCGGATGTCTTTCCTTCTCTGCCGGTGGTTTTATGCGCCTCGTCAAATATTCCCAGGTCAAAGATGTCCCGCCCTTTAACCGCCTCGCCCACTACGCTGGCGGACATATATGTTGAGAAAACAACTTTTACCCCGGCAAACTCTGTTTCAAGAAAACGTTTAACATCCGCGGGAGTGGTTGTTACCTCAAAATCAAGATCTGATTTTTTCACGACCAGTTCATCTTCGCCGGCAGTTACGGTGGGGTCGGAGCAGACACAAAGGTAAACCAGGTTATCCCAGTCGGTGGCGGCAAGCCAGCGGTGCAGGGTTTGCTGTATAAGCGCGAGCGAAGGCACCAGCACTAAAACATTTTTCGCATTCAGCCGCCCACAGCGATAGAAGGGTTTTGCCCGTGCCGCAGGCCATTATTACAGTGGCCCTGTTTGAGGATTCCAAAGCCGGCAGCAAATCACTTAATGCCTTCTCCTGATGCGGGAGCGGTTTTAGTTTTTTTCTGACTACCGGCTCGCCTTTCAGCCAGTCTTCAATAACCGAAAAGTCGGCAGGAGCAAGCCGATCTAGATCCATTCCCCGGATAGCGCTAAAGTTTTGCCTTTGCTCTATGGTGGAAGCAAAGCTATTGGAATTTGTAAAAATTATTGTGTGCGAAACCCGATCGGAAATGGCAAAAAAGGTGGAAAGCAAACTCCAGTTAAGGCTTGGGCGGCCGGTATAAAATTTAGCCTGGTATGAAGCTACGCGACCGTCTTTCAGTTCAACAAGCCCATCCGTCCCCATGTCGTGGGAAACCGGCAGGCCAAGTTTTTTTAACAAAGTGCTGGGAGCGCTGGTCTGTGGCCAGACTTCTTTTGCCTGGCATATAGGCTGCGTGGCAAGGTAAGCCTCGGCAAAAACTTCAAAAGCATCCCCCCGCTCTTTTTCAGATGGCAGAGCGGAAATCCTGGCCTCAAGTTCGCTAAAACTTTTCAGCCCGTTAAAGATCCCTGTAGCCGTAAATTTTACTGACTGCAAATGTTTTGCCATGTTTATCCCAAACAAAAATCCCTTTTTAAATTATAACACTTTACCTTGAGCTGGCTGCGACCACCGGGTGGGTTAGTGTGATGTATCGTGAAAAGGGCGGGGCTATTACCAATAATTTAAAGAAGCGCCGGAAAATACGCCAAAGAAACATGAAAATCGAAGGGGTGGTGGCGGGTTTGTCTGAGGGGGTTTTCCGGAGGCCGACTTGGGCTTGCAGTCAGGGGAGGCCGAGGATAAGGGCCGACGCACTGGAGGACCCGACCCCCTCAGACAAATTCGCCGCCAGGACCCCGACTGTGTTAACGTGCTCGGTAGCGTCCAAAGGCAATTAAAAATTTGTTATCATTTTATAAATTTCATTCGAAAACTGTGAGGTGTTTTATGCCCGCCAAGAGAATAATGCAGAACAGGATAGCTTCTTACCTTAATAAAGAGCCCGCCCTTTTCACGAAGAAGGACCTTATGCGCTACATCCGCGAGAACGGCGTGCGCATGCTGAATTTCCGGTATGTGGCCGGCGACAACCGCCTGAAAACGCTTAACTTCGTAATTAATGACGAAAAATATCTGGACCGCGTGCTTTCAGCCGGCGAGCGGGTGGACGGCTCAAGTCTGTTTAAAAATATAGACGCCTCCTCAAGCGACCTTTATGTGCTGCCGCGTTACCGCACGGCTTTTGTGAACCCTTTTTCTGAAGTGCCTGCGGTGGACGTGCTGTGCTCTTTTTACAACCCGGACGGTACACCCTTTGCCAGTGCTCCCGAAAATGTTTTAAAACGCGCCCGCGGCGAGTTTAATAAAAAAACCGGCTTTGACTTTCACGCTTTGGGGGAGCTTGAATACTATGTGATTTCCCCCAAAGACCCGCTTTACCCTACCGGCGCCCAGAAGGGCTATCACGAAGCTTTCCCGTTCTCCAAATGGGAGAGCCTTCGCTGCGAAGCCATGAACGCCATAGCCGAAGCCGGAGGAAGGATAAAATACGGCCACGCCGAGGTGGGCTTTATCCGCACTGAAGACGCGGAAATGACGCAGCAGGAAATAGAGTTTTTGCCGGTGGACTGTTCCTCGGCGGCCGACCAGCTTGCCGTGGCCAAATGGATAGTTTCCGGCATAGGCCGCAAATACGGCGTTGCCGTCACCTTCGCCCCGAAAATATCCATAGGCCACGCCGGCTCTGGCCTGCACTTCCATACCTGCCTGCTTAAAAACGGCAAAAACGCCATGCTTTCAGGCAGCGGCCTTTCGCCTGAAGCCAAAAAAGCCATCGCCGGGTATCTAAAGCTCGCCCGGTCGCTTACGGCTTTCGGCAATACCGTGCCCACGTCCTATTTCCGGCTGGTGCCGCATCAGGAAGCGCCGATAAGCGTTTGCTGGGGTTACCGCAACCGCTCGGCTTTGGTGCGCGTTCCCCTCGGCTGGCAGAAGGCCGCGGGCATGATAAAGGACGCCAACCCCGGCTCGGCGCGGGAAATCAACGCGGTCGAATCAAGCCAGACTGTGGAATTCCGCTCGGCCGACGGTTCCGCCAATCTGCACCTGTTTTTGGCCGGCCTTTGCTGCGCCGCCCGTCTGGGTTTTGAAATGAAAGATTCAATTAAGTACGCGGATGACCATTTTGTGGAAGGCAACATCTTCCACGCCGAAAATAAAAATCTTCATGAACGGTTCCCGAAACTTCCCGCCTCCTGCCGCGAATCCGCACAGGAATTGGAAAAAGACAGGCAGACCTACGAAGCCCTGGGGGTTTTCCCCCCCGCTGTGATAGACGGCGTGATAAAGGGTCTGAAAGGCTACGACGACCGCAACCTGAGCGAGCGGCTTTACGGCAAAGAAGAGGAAATCAAAAAACTGGTGGCGGAGTATCTGTATTGTTGAGGATGCTGCGTAAGTAGACAGAAGACAGAATTCAGAAGTCAGAATGAAGACGTCTGTAAGTTGTCGGAGACCTCTTCATAGGCTATTCTGAATTCTGGCTACTGGATTCTGACTTCTATTCTTCCCTAATGCAGGTAGTGCCAAAGGCTCAAAAACAGCGGGACCAGCTCCAGCGCGATGAGCGCTATCACGATTATTTCCAGCCAGTGGCTGCGTTTTGTGTTTACCTCGCCCTGCAAAATCTGCGTTATCTGCGCCAGTGTTTCCATCTTGCGCGAGATGCTTTTGCGCCAGTCGTCAAAGTGGAATTCATGTGCCGAAGCTCTGAAAATAATAGCCAGGTATGGGTCGCCCACGGTTTTCAGCGAATTTTCAACCCTGCCCAAAAATTCGGAAAACTCCATGTATTTGCGGCTGGAATCTTCGGCGATATCGGCGTACTGATTGCGGAAAATATTCACTACGTTTTCGCGTTTTTCCTCTATAGTGTCGTAGAGTTCGTCCAGTTTGCGGTTGAGCATTTCGTCGTAGTAACGGAATTCAAGCAAATGCGTAAGAGAAAATTCGATCACGTCGGCCACATCCCGCTGGCCGTCGGGTTCTATAAGGAGGGCGGAGTTCCAGTCGATTACCGCCAGGTCTGTTTTGGCGTATTGCATGGCGTTCTCGGTAATGAAGGCTTCTGACTCTTCGCTTAAAAATTCTTTGTCTTCCGCCATAATGAGCGAGGCCACATCCACTTTTTTTATAAATTCCCGCGGTTCCCCCGCGCCGTCGGCTTTTTCGATTATATAGGTGATGTAGTCTTCAAACACATCCCATTCGGCCGGATTTTTTATGGCCGGCAGGATCTTTTTTTTGATGTCGTCCTTGTGCCGTTTCGCCGTTTCTTCCGTGGTTTCCGAGCTTTCAATGGCGGCCGCAAGTTTAACCAGCCCCTCCCAGTCGCAGCCGGGCGGTATGTCAAGTTCCATTGTAATGGAAATGACCCCGTAGTTCCACAGGCGGGCCCGCGCCTTTACCTTAAACTCTCCCCTTGGAAGTTTAAGAGTGTCTTCGCCCAGGTCCGCGTTAAGCGGGGAGTCTTTTATTATTATGGCTTTGCGGGTGTCGGTGGCAAGTTTGAGACGGAAGCCGGGGGAGCTTTGGCTGAGTATTTTTTCCGCTTCCGAAAGTAAGATCTCGCCGCCAACGTCAAAGACGCGGTAGATAAGGATACTGCCTTTTTGTATGGTCATAAGTGACAGGGGTCAGGGGCGAGGGGTTAGGGTAGAAGATTAAGGAACTCCTTCCCTAAACCCCTCTACGCTAGCCCCTATCCCCTACTTTAAGGCTCTTTCCACATTCTTGATTATTTCGGCATCATACTCCGGAGAATAGCCCTGCCAAACCTCGTAAACTTCGTGGCTCTTGTCAAGCAGATAAATGAAAGGCACGCCCTGCGCCTCGTATTTTCTATAAATAGGACCGCCCTTGTAGGCAAGCGGGAAAGTTAACCCAAGGTCATGCGCGAAGGCTTTCGGGGCGTCCGCGTTTTCCTGTATGCAGATGCCGATTATGTTCAGGCCCTTGGAGGAATAAGTTTTATATACCTTTTCAAGGAACGGCGCGGCCTTTCTGCAATACGGGCAGCTTTCAGTGAAAAACATCACCATAACCGTTTTGCCCGCATAGGCGGCCAGATCTATCTCGCCGCCATTGGCGGCGGGGAGCTTGAAATAATGGGCTTTCCTGATGTAGCCGGGATCAATTTTGTCGGCCTTAACGGTGGCTGTTATCGCGGCTTCCGGGCTTTTTTGCGCATCCGGGGCCGGAGCCTCTTTTTTTTTGCAGGCAAAACCGGCCACCGCAGCCGCCAGGATCAGAAAGCTGAAAAGTTTTACATTTTTCATGGTTGTCTCCGTAAGGTCGCCGCGCCCGCTATCAGCGGCCATAGGCTTTAAGCCGTATGCCATATGCTCTTTTAGGAGTTTCCTTATAACTTATGGCCTATGGCATATGGCCTAAGGCGTTGTTGCTTATTCATTCTATTATTTTTCGCAGTTCATCCAAAGCAAAATTCGCCGCGCACCTTTTGATAAATGTTCTGGCGCCTAGAAAATGTTTGGTAAAAGTCGTGGTTTTCTCCGGTCCTGCCAGAGCGAAACACACCGTGCCGACGGGTTTTTGCTGAGTGCCTCCTGCGGGGCCGGCTGTACCGGTTACGGCCACGGCGTAATCGGATGAAAAAAGTTTTTTTGCCCCCAGAGCCATTTCCCTCGCGCAGGGTTCCGATACCGCGCCGTGTTTTTTCAAGGTTTCAGGGCGCACTTTAAGCAGGCGCGTTTTGGCCGTGTTCGAATAGGTTAGAGCCGAACCCTTGAAATAGGCCGAGCTGCCTGAAATATCCGTAATCAGACTTGAGAGCAGTCCGCCGGTGCAGGATTCGGCGCACGAGAGCGTAAGCCCCGCTTTGGTCAGCAGAGCGCCCGCCGCACCTTCAAGCGTATCGTCATTTATTCCGTATATTTTATCGTCCATTATTCCGCGGCAGGCTTTTTCAATTTCAGTTATTCGCGAATTTGCCGTTATTATAAATTCCGCCGTCCAAGGCCCGGCAAGAATGGTGTAGCGAGCTTCTTTAAAGCGTTCCATAACGGGCCTGAGCAGGTTTGCCGCGGCGGCCTCGCCCATACCTGAAATTTTAAGTTTTATCCTTTTGGGAGCGGCGTTCTTCAGTGAGAAGAAAGTTTTTAGGTCCGCGTTCAGGGCGTCCTCAAACATAGGTTCCCATTCTTTTAGCGGCCCCGGCAATAAAACGACCATTTTATTTTTCAGCCTGATTTCCTGCCCGGCGGCTGTGCCGTTGCGATTTTCTATGGCTTTTGCTCCGTCAAGTTTAAGGCACTGGTCGCGTAAATTGGGCGGCAGCTTTTTTAGGCCGTATTTTTTTTTGAGCCCGGCGGCCAGCGTTTTGGAATAAACTATTTTCTTTTTAAGAGCGGCGGCCGCCGCCTGGCGGGTGAGGTCGTCAAAAGTGGGGCCGAGGCCTCCGCAGACCAGAACCAGGTCCGTCGCTTTGAGCGCCCCTTGTATACAATCGGCGATTCCCCGAAGGGAGTCGCCTGAGGATTGTTCCCGCGTTATTTCAAAGCCCAGCGGGAAAAGTTTTTCGTAAAACAGCGGCACGTACAGGTTCAACTTCCCCGATAGCAGTTCCGAGCCGGTGCAGATAATCTCAGCTTTAAAGTTCCGCATGGATACAAAGTATCAAAAATCATAGTCCCGGCGCAAAAGATCTCTGGGAAATTCAAAATTTCATAAAACCGGCCCGCTTTTAATATTATAATAATGGCCGGGATTTTGTTGGTATACTCATATTCGCGTTACGACCGCGCCGCGAGCGCGACCAGAGCGCGATAGCTTTTATGAAAATCATTAAATCTGACAATTCCACTGAACGCCGGATCGCGGCGGGGCTGCTGCTTTTCGGGGCCGCCTACCTTCTCCTCCGCCTTTTTCTGATCCGCTACCGCAGTTTTGATACGGACGAACTTGAGCATCTACATGCCGCCTGGCTGGTCGCGCACGGGCAGGTCCCATTCCGGGATTTCTTTGAGATTCATGGCCCCCTTTTCCCTTTCCTGCTCGCCCCTCTGACGGCATTTATTCATGATCCTATCCGCGCCATATGGGCCGCGCGTCTGTTGATGCTCGCGCTGACGGCGGCAACGATACGTGTCCTGTGGAGTATGACGGCGCCGGGCCGCGGTCTTTTGACGCGCGCGCTGCCGATTTTACTGTTGTGTTCGTTCACGACGTTCGCGAACAAATCCCTCGAAGTCCGGCCCGATGTCCCCGCTATGGCGCTGCTGAGTTTAACCCTGCTGCTGGCGTCCGGCGACACTTCCTCTTTAAGATTGCGGCTGGCAGCCGGGTTCAGCCTGGGCCTTGCTTTCTTCTTTACGCCGAAAATAGCGTATCCGGCCGCGGGGCTTGTCATCGGCTGGTTCATAAGCGATATGGCCGCGCCGGGGTCCGGCTGGAAGGACCTCCTGCGGCGGTGGGCCTGTTTTTTTGCCGGGGCGGCGATTCCTTTCACCGGGCTGGCGCTTTATTTCATCGCAAAAGACGGCGGCCGGGCTTTTTACGAATGTTTCTATACTTTCAACCATCGGTTTCGCGCCAGCTTCCCTTTTACGGTTGTCTGGCTTCCCTCCTACAGGGAAAATGCCGCGGTTTGGTCATTAGGTTTGTTCGGGGCGCTGATATACAGGAAGGAAACCGTGAAAGTTTGCATGCTCAGTGCGGCCGCCGTCGGTGTGGTCCTGTTGCCGGTCGTTTACGCGCAGTACTACCTGCTGATGGCCCCGCTTATTTGTTTTTTCGCGGCGGGAGCTCTGGGTTGGCTGTCAGACAAAACCCGCAGCCGCGCAGCGCGTTCCGCGCTGGCCCTCGGCCTGTGTGTTTTCCTGGCTTTGTCTTTCCGCACCCAACTCCTTTCGCTGCGGGATACCAACGAGTCACAGGTAGAGGGAATTGCGTGCGTGATGAGCCGGACCGCTCCGGAAGACAGGGTGTTCGACGTCTGGACGGGTGAGTCGTTTTACCGCCAGCACGCTTACTATTTCTGGATGCTGCATGACGAAGTGCGCGTCATGCTCGATCCGGGCCGCCTTGAAAAAGATATAGGGCTGGCGTTGGCGGATACCCGCTGCAAAGGGCTTATCTGGGGCGCCTATTTCAATACTTTACCGGCCGGAGTGAGGGACTGGTCGCGCCGGAACTACAGCTATGCCGGCTGCGGCCGGCTTTTCCTGAAAAATTCAACGCCGGCGCGACCCTGACCCGGAAAATCCTGTCGGCCGTCTGATAAGCGCCATCATTGGTAGACGGCCCCTTCCCAACTCCTTAAGGAACACCGCATGGCGTGCACAGGTATTAAATTTTCCGGTTTTAATCCTTTTTGTTTTGCCGCGCTCGGCAGCAAATTGAAGCACATCAGTGCGGCAGATATTCAGGCGGCGGGGTGACTAAAGTATCTGAATTTTTGTGATTGTCCCGGTTTTTATGTAACATAAGTCTGGGTTTATGAAAGGAGATTATATGATAGAGCATTCAAACTATTTAAGCTTTCTTTCTGTTATAGGGATAGCGGCGTGCATGGCTTCGCAAGCCCTTGCGCAGCAGCCGCCGGTGGCAAAAAAGAACCCCCACAAACTTGAAAACCTCGGCGGCATAAGGGTGGATGATTATTACTGGCTTAAGGAAAGGAGCAACCCCGAAGTACTCCAATATCTGAAAGCCGAAAATTCCTATACCGAAGCGGTTTTAAAACATACGGAACCGCTCAAAGAAAAGCTTTTCAGCGAGATCAAGGCGCGCATAAAGGAGGACGATTCCTCCGTTCCGTTCAAATATGGGGAATATTATTATTATAAACGCTATGAGCAGGGCTTTGAATACCCTATTTACGCACGCAGGAAGGGTTCCCCTGAGGCGGCGGAAGAAATAATCCTAAACGCCAACGAGCTGGGCAAGGGAAAGGCTTATTTCAAGGTAAATTTCCCCTCCATCCGGCCCGACCACAAAATGATAGCCTTCGCCGTGGATACGGGCGGGCGCCGGTTCTATAATATATACTTCAAAGATCTGGAAACCGGCAGGGTTTACGATGAATATATTTCAAGCGCTTCCGGCAATATGGAATGGGCCAATGACAATAAAACGCTTTTTTACGTGAAGCAGAACCCGGAAACATTGCGCTGGGAGCGTATGCTTAAACATACCCTGGGCGGAAAGGAAGACGCGGAGATTTATTTTGAAAAAGACGAGACCTTTGAAATAGGTATTTCAAAATCCCGGACCGACAAATATATCTTCATGCGCACAGGCGCCACCCTGTCCACGGAATACCGCTATCTCAGCGCGGACGCGCCTGAGGACGGGCTGAAGGTTTTTTATCCCCGGCAGGAAAAGCTTGAGTACGATGTGGAGGACGGAGGCGGGATTTTTTATATTTTAAATAACGGCGACGCCAAAAATTTCAAGGTTTCGGTCTGTCCCAACGATAAAACCTCCCGCGAGAACTGGAGCGACCTGCTGGCCCACCGTGATTCCGTGCTGGTCGAGTCGCTGGAAGTTTTTAGAAACTGGCTGGTGATAAAAGAGCGGGAAGACGCCCTGCCCCGGCTGCGCGTGATAAACCGCGCCACCTCTGACGCCCACCTGGTAAAATTCGACGACCCCGCCTATGTGACGGATTTCGGTGATAATTTCGAGTATGACGCCGATTGGCTGCGCTTTACATATAATTCCCTTACCACGCCTTTATCCGTTTATGACTATCACATGGCTTCCAAAGAAAGAAAACTGATGAAGCGGCAGGTTGTGCTTGGCGGTTTTAAACCGGAGGATTATATTTCGGAAAGGGTTTGGGTTACGGCGCGGGACGGTGAAAAAGTGCCCATGTCCCTTGTCTATAAAAAAGGCTTTAAAAACGACGGCACGCATCCCGCCTATATTTATTCTTACGGTTCCTACGGTTACAACACCGACCCGGATTTCAGCTCGGTCCGGCTCAGCCTTTTGGACCGGGGGTTCGTTTACGCGATACCGCACATACGCGGCGGCTCGGAGATGGGCCGGCGCTGGTATGAGGACGGGCGCCAGATGAAAAAGAAGAACACGTTCTATGATTTTATAGACGCCACTAAATACCTTATAGAACAAAAATACGCGGCTGCCGGACATGTTTACGCGGAAGGCGGTTCCGCCGGCGGCCTTTTGATGGGCGCGGTTTTAAATATGGCGCCGGAACTTTACAAAGGGGTGCTTGCCGAGGTGCCGTTCGTGGATGTGGTCACAACCATGCTTGACCCGGACATCCCGCTGACCACCGGCGAGTATGACGAATGGGGCAACCCCAACAAAAAAGAATTCTACGACTATATGCTTTCCTACTCCCCCTACGATAATGTGGGGGCAAAAGCATATCCGAATATCCTGATAACTACGGGCCTTAACGATTCACAGGTGCAGTATTGGGAACCGGCCAAGTGGGCGGCCAAACTGCGCGCAATGAAAACGGATAAAAACCTGGTGCTGCTGCGTACCGACCTGGATGTGGGCCACGGCGGCAAATCGGGCCGCTTTGAATCGCTCAGGCTTGCAGCGCTTGAATACGCTTTCTTCCTGGATCTGGAAGGAATAAAGGAATAGCAACTTCTTTTTTATTGTCACCACTCGCAGGTATTTAGTATCATGATAGACAGGCGTCCAAGCCTTTCCCCGGATTGCCAGGCCACATCCATCAGGAGGACTCTGTATTATGCCCAAGACGGCTGTTAAATCCAAAGCGGCTTCAAAGACCGTTAAAATTTCCAAAAAAGTTATTTATTTCTTCGGCGGCGGCAAGGCCGACGGCAAAGAATCAATGAAAAACCTGCTGGGAGGCAAGGGCGCGAACCTCGCCGAAATGGCCGGCCATCCCGACCTGCGCCTGCCCGTTCCCCCCGGTTTCACTCTTACCACGGAGCTTTGCACCTATTACTGGGGCAACAAGCGCTCCTACCCGAAAGGCCTCACCCAGGATGTGGAGAAAAATCTGCGCCGTATTGAAGAACTGATGGGAAAAAAATTCGGCGACAACGAAAACCCCCTTCTGGTGTCCGTGCGCTCAGGCGCGCGTAAGTCCATGCCCGGCATGATGGAAACCATTTTGAACGTGGGCCTTACCGAGGCCACTATTCCCGGCCTGATAAAACTTACCAATAACCCGCGTTTCGTCTACGACGCCTACCGCCGTCTCATAATGATGTATTCCGATGTCGTAATGGAGAAGGCCGCCGGTATCGAGCCCTCCGACGATATGGGCATACGCAAACAGCTTGACCGCCTTATGGGAGAAATGAAGGAAAAGCGCGGCGTCAAGCAGGACACCGAACTTTCCGCCGACGACCTTAAGGCGCTTGCCGCTCAGTTCAAGGTAAGGGTGAAAGAAGTTCTGGGCAAAGAATTTCCCGACGAACCAATGGAACAGCTTTGGGGTTCCATCGGAGCGGTGTTCGCTTCGTGGATGGGCAAGCGGGCCATTTCTTACCGCCGCATTGAAGGCATACCCGAAGAGTGGGGCACAGCCGTAACCGTGCAGACCATGGTTTTCGGGAACATGGGCGATGATTGCGCCACCGGAGTGGGTTTTACCCGCAATCCCGGCACCGGTGAAAATGTCTTTTACGGCGAGTTCCTGGTAAACGCCCAGGGCGAAGATGTAGTGGCCGGCATCCGCACCCCGAACCCTATTAACGAGGATAGCCGCAGCGAGCAGTCCAGGACCATGAAAAGCCTTGAGCAGCTGATGCCGGAAACCTACAAAGAACTGGCCGCCATACGCCGTAAGCTTGAAAAGCATTACCGCGACATGCTGGACATCGAATTCACCATTGAAAAAGACCGCCTTTACATGCTGCAATGCCGCGTGGGAAAGCGCAACGGTCCGGCGGCTGTGCGCATGGCCATAGATATGAACAAGGAAAAGCTCGCCACAAGGGAAGAAGTTGTAATGCGCGTTACCCCTTCCCAGCTTGACGAGCTCCTGCACCCCATAATAGACCCGAAAGCGGAATTAAAAACCAAACCTTTGGGCAAGGGCCTGCCTGCGGGCCCCGGCGGCGCCAGAGGCATGATAGTTTTCACCGCGGCTGAAGCGGTAAAATGGGCCAAAGAAGGCAAAGATGTAATTCTGGTCCGTGAAGAAACCAACCCCGAGGATGTTGAGGGGATGCGCGCCGCGCAGGCCATTCTTACCGCCCGCGGCGGTATGACCTCTCACGCGGCCCTGGTGGCCCGCGGCTGGGGCAAATGCTGCGTGGTAGGCTGCGCCGGCGTGGAAATAGATCTTTCGGCCAAAACCCTCAATCTGGGCGGCGAAGTGCTTAAGGAAGGCGAATGGCTTTCCCTTAACGGTTCAAAGGGCCTGGTGTATAAAGGGAAGATGGACATGCTGGATGCCAGTGAGTCCAATGAAATGCTTAGCGACTTTCTTAAGCTTTGCAACGCAGTGCGCGCGCTTAAGGTATGGACCAATGCCGACACTCCGGATGATGCCGCCACGGCCCGCAAGTTCGGCGCCGAGGGCATAGGCTTGTTCCGTATAGAGCATATGTTCTACGGCAAGGGTTCGGACGAGGCGCTCTTCAATCTGCGCAAAATGATAATGTCCAAAACTCTTGAGGAAAGGAAGCTCGCTCTTAACGATCTTTTTCCTCACATGAAGAACGACATCAAGAAAACCCTGAAAGTGATGGAAGGGCTGCATGTCACCATCCGCCTGATGGACCCCCCCCTGCACGAGTTCGTGCCGCATCAGAAGGAAAAACTGGAGCAACTGGGCAAGTCGCTGGGGATCTCCTACGAGGAACTTGAAACCCGCGCCACAGCTTTGCGCGAATCAAATCCAATGATGGGCCATCGCGGCGTGCGGCTGGGTATAACCTATCCCGAGATAACCGAAATGCAGGCCCGTGCTATTTTTGAGGCCGCGGCTGAGCTGCACAAGGAAGGGGTGAAGGTTTACCCGGACATAATGATACCCGTGGTATCGCTGGAAAAAGAGGTGACGCACCAGGCCGCCATTATCCACAGGGTTTACTCCGAAGTTTCAAAGCAGAAAGGCGTGAAGCTTGTTTATATGGTGGGCACCATGATAGAAATACCGCGCGCCTGCCTGATAGCCGGGAAATTGGCCGAGACCATGCAGTTCTTCTCTTTCGGCACCAACGATCTTACCCAAATGACCTTCGGCTATTCCCGCGACGACTCGGGCTACTTCCTTAAGGAATATGTGGATCAGAAAATTATTCCTGTGGATCCGTTCCAGACCATAGACCAGACCGGGGTCGGCGAGCTTATAAAAATGACCGTGGAGCGCGGCCGGAAAACACGCAAGGAACTTAAAATAGGCATCTGCGGCGAGCAGGGCGGCGATCCGGCCAGCGTGGATTTCTGCCATAACTCAGGCCTCAACTATGTTTCCTGTTCCCCTTTCAGGGTACCAATAGCCATTCTCTCTGCGGCGCAGGCCCAGATAAGCAGGCCGAGAAAGAGCAAGTAAGCGGCGGCACAGCGTGCCGCAAGTCAGCTTAGTCTCACTTGCAGCCAATTATAGTGAAGCAGACGAAAAGCAGATATTTCCCTATGGTGATCTCCGCCCCCTCGGGGGGCGGGAAGTCCGCCGTGCGCAGCGGCCTGCTGAAACTGGACAAGCGTTTTGCCTTTAGCGTCACCTGTACTACCAGGCCAAAGCGCCCGGGTGAGAAGGAAGGGCGCGACTATTACTTTGTTTCCGCGCGCGAATTTGAGCGCCGAAGGATCAGCGGACGTCTCCTTGAGTGGGCCAGCGTTCACGGCAACCTTTATGGCACGCCGGTAAAGTCCGTGCGGGACCTGCTTGCGAAAGGCCTGATTCCCGTAATGACCATTGATGTCAAAGGGGCCCGGTCGGTTAAAAAGATATTTCCGGAAACGGTCAGCGTATTTCTTTTGCCGCCGGACCTTAAAACCCTGGTCCAGCGCCTGAAAAAAAGAGGCGAGGCTCCGGAAAATATCGCGCTTCGGCTGGCCACCGCGCGTAAAGAGATAAAAGTGGCGTCCTGTTACGATTACCTGGTAATAAACGACAAGTTAAACGAGGCGGTAAGAGAAGTGGCGGCGATAGCCGGCCTTGAGATATTGAAGGTCAGGCGCAATCTTGAAAAGGTGTCGGCTTTCGGCCGGCAACTTTCGGCTTCGGCTGCCCGTGACGGACGGAACACAAGGCAATTCAAGATTTAAGAGCAGCCGTTCGCTCTTTGTCTGTTCAGAATTCGATCGTTCTGGTATTTAATAGCCTATCCCAGGAGGTTTCATGAAGACGCAGGTTAAACTTGAAAGCGACGCTGACATCCTTGAGAAACTCATATGTAACTACGGTCCGTCCAAGTACACCGATATCGTGTGGGCAATGCAGTGGGCCGGCCATTTGCGCCGGCAGGAGGAATTCCGCCATGTGCCCATGGCCGAGCTTATAGAAAAGGCGATGCTTGACGCGATCAGTGGAAAAGTCCCCCGCGAGGAAATCGAAGAAGCTTGCCGCAAAGACCAGGAGATCGATGACAACCTGTCCGTCAAACGCGAGGAACCGGCTCAAAAGCCCAAAAAAGAAACCGCCAAAGGCAAAAAATAAGCAACTGCAGCCGGGAGGCCGTTTGATAGCCATAGGCCTTGGTACGGCACCTAGTGAGGATTGTCATAATTCAGGAGTCGGAATATTCTAAATTCCGACTCCTGAATTCTATCTGGCTGAGTGGTAGCGTCTTATGAAAAAAGAACTGCGCGCGCTGGCGGCCGATCTGGCCGGACATTTAAAAACTTTGGATGAAGATACGGTCATGACGCCGCATATTTCCGGAAAATGCGCGCTCGTGCCGAAGGCCGAGGCCGGGAAAACAGCGGATGGAGGCTTGAGCGAGAAGTCAGAAGCCAGAAGTCAGAAATCAGATATCCTTCCGCCTGCTGCCCTCCGGTCTCTGCCTGCCGTTACGGAACAGGCTAAAGCCGCAATGGAAGAGCTTTCGGCCGAAGTGAAAGCCTGCCGCAAATGCCCTCTTGGGCACGCACGGCTTAATGCGGTTTTCGGGGTTGGTTCGCTCGAGGCTGAAGTGGTTTTTGTGGGTGAGGGGCCGGGCTACGAAGAAGATCACCGCGGCGAGCCTTTTGTGGGCCGCTCAGGGAAGCTTTTGGATAAAATACTTGAAACAGTGCTTGGCCTGTCGCGTGGCCAGGTTTACATAGCGAACATAGTAAAATGCCATCCCATGAAGGATCCCGAGCATCCGGACTCCATGGGAAACGATCGCCCCCCCTCTCCGGAAGAAATTTCCGCCTGTCGTCCCTATCTTGAAAAACAATTGGCGCTCATAAAGCCCAAGTGCGTTGTGACGCTTGGCTCAGTGGCGGCGAAATTGATCCTGGGTGAAACCCGGGGCATCTCGCTATTGCGCGGCAAGTGGTATGATTATCCAAACGGGCTTTTCGGCTCCCAGGCGCTTAAAGTGCTGCCGACCTATCACCCCGCGGCGCTGCTTCGCAACCCCAACCTGAAGCGCGACACCTGGGAAGACATGAAGATGTTAAAAATATTTTTAGCGAATAGTAAGATAGCAAATAGCGAATAGCGAAGTAGCGAATAGGGAAGGAGTTCCTTAATATTGCCGTCTTCATCTGCTGTTTCTTGCTATTTGCTATTCGCTGTCCCTATTATATGATCGCCGAAATAGCTTTCCCTATACCTCTCCACCGCACCTTTTACTATCGCGTGCCGTCCGCGCTGGAAGTCTCCGCCGCGCCGGGACTCCGGGCGCTTGTCCCTTTCGGCTTCAGGCAGGCCGCCGGAGTTATAGTAAAGCTGCTTAAAGATTCGGAGGCGGATCTTTCCGGTTTTAAGGAAGTTAAAAGCGTCATAAAACTGCTGGATGTGAGCCCGGTTTTTAAAGACGATATAGTGGAACTGGCGTTCTGGATACGCGACCGCTGGAATTCTCCCGTTGGGCTTTCCCTCGAGGCTTTTTTTGGCGGACGGCTTGCGGACCCTTATACTTTTGAGGACGCCTCCCGTGCGGCGGAAAAACAGGCCGCGGTTAATATCCCTGCGCTGTCGGGTTTTGCCGCCGAGGCCGTGACGCGTATCAGTAATGCCATAGGCGGAGATCCCCCCCCTTTCCCGAAAGTGTTTTTACTTGAAACCCCCCCGGAAATCGTGCGGGAGGAAATATTTATAGCTTTGTGCGCCAAGGCCATGGCCGCGGGCGGACAGGCCCTTTTAATGGCGCCCGACCTGAACGCAATAGCGCCTTATGCCAAAACCCTTTCTGAGATTTTCGGAGAGCAAAACCTCGCGCTCTGGCACAGCCGCCTGACACCCAAGCAGCGAAAAGATACCTGGACGGGAATTTTAAGCGGCCGTCTGCGCTTAATAGCGGGCACGCGTTCAGCGGCTTTTCTGCCATTTCAGAAACTGGCGCTTGCCATCGTGGATTCGGAGCAGGAGAATATTTACAAGCAGGAAGAAGAAAAAGCGAAGCTTCATTTCCACGCGAGGGAACTCCTGCTTAGGCGGGCCCGCTTTCACGGAACCTGCGTGGTACTCGCAAGCCCGTGCCCATCGCTGGAAACATACGGCCGCGCGGTTTCGGGCGAGTTTGAGCTTATTGCGCAGGCGGCAGGGGTTATGAGCAGTCCGTTTCAAGCGGAAGCGCCCGGCGTCACAGTCGCGGACAGTCCGCCTAAGGCGGAACAGGCCAGTGTCACAGTGCTTGATATGAACAATTACGCCGGCCTTATAGCCGAACCGCTGGCGGATAAAATAAAACTCACTCTTGAGCGCGGCCGGAAAGTATTGCTGCTTACCGGCCGCAAAGGCTATACAGGGTTTATATTCTGCGTTAAATGCGGCTGGACCAGGCGCTGCGCGCGCTGCCGCGTGCCCATGAGCGTAGTGAAAGAGGAGACTGCGGGCGTGGAAGAGTTCCTTTGCCGGCGCTGCGGCAGAAAGGATCCTTACAGCGAAGTCTGCCCAAGGTGCGCCGGAACACTGTTCCGGCGCTCGGGCCTTGGCACGCAAAAAGCCGAGGAAGCTGTTAAAAAGCTTTTTCCGTTCGCGCGCACGGCCCGGTTTGACGGGGATGTGGTGCGCAAATCGATCAAGAATGCCAGGGAAACGCTTGAGGGCTTTCTTAAAGGCGGCACGGAAATTTTGGTCGGCACCCGCATAGCGGCCCGGGACCGCGGGCTTGAAACCCTGGGACTCGTGGCTATGCTTGACGCCGACACTGAAATTTCAAGCACCGACTTCCGGGCCTCGGAAAAAGCCTTCCAGCTTTTTTACGAGGCGTATCACTCTCTCAAGGCGCCGGGAGCGGAACTGGCGATTCAGACGAGAGAGCCGGGGCATTACGTGCTTTCGCTTTTGAAGGAGATGGACTATAAGAAATTTTTAAACAGCGAGCTTGCGATCAGAAAAGACTTTTATTACCCGCCTTTTTCTTTTCTGGTAAAAGTAACTTTCGCTTCTTTTGATTTGAAAGCCCTGGAGGATTTCGCCGCGGTTTTTTTGAAAGCGCTCGACTTTTTGGGCGAAGCGGGCCGCGAAGAGTCGGGCAGTGAAATTCTCGGCCCTGTGGGAGCCGCAGATCCCAAAAAACGTAAATTCTTCTCCCAGTACTACCTGGTAAAGGCCGCGGATGAAAAGATCTCGGCCCTCTGTCTTGAAAAGCTGCGCTCGCTTGCACCCCCTAAAAAAGTGAAAATGACGGTGATCGCGGATCCTTACGGGCTCAGATAAGCCGAAAGCCTGTAACCGGATGTAAATAAGTGGGAACAGGCCGTAAAAAAATAATAAAATAGTTGATAGTATGACCAACGAAGAAATTTTAAAGGAAATAACGCGGGGGTGCAGCGATATAGTAAGCCGGGAGGAACTTGCCAAAAAACTTTCCTCCGGCAAAAAACTCAGGATCAAACTCGGAGTCGACCCCACCAGCCGCGATTTGCACCTTGGCCACAGCGTTGTTCTTGGCAAGCTGCGGCAATTTCAGGATCTCGGCCACACCGCCGTGCTCATTATAGGCGATTTTACCGCCCAGGTCGGCGATCCTTCCGGCCGCGATTCCACCCGCCCGGTAATAGACCAGAAAACGGTGCAACAAAACGCGGAAACTTACACACAGCAGGCTTTCAAGGTGCTTGATAAAGCTAAAACCGAGATAAGCTTTAACGGCGAATGGCTTAAGCCCTTTGTAGCCGACGCCTCGGCGGGTGTATCCGGCCTGATAGGGGTGGCGAAGAACATAACCGTTTCCCGCCTGCTTGAGCGGGATGATTTTAAAACCCGCATGAAAGCCGGAAGCCCCGTAAGCCTGCTTGAAATACTTTATCCGGTGTTCCAGGGATACGACTCCGTGGCCGTGAAAGCCGACATAGAACTTGGCGGGCAGGACCAGATATTCAATCTGCTGGTAGGCCGCGATCTGCAAAAGCTTTACTCCCAGGAACCGCAGGTTGTAATGACGATGCCGCTTCTTTTAGGCACGGACGGCGTTAAAAAAATGTCAAAATCGTACGGTAACTATGTGGCCTTGAACGATCCTCCCGGTGAAATGTTCGGTAAACTTATGTCGGTCTCGGACGGTCTGATGTTTGACTATTACGGTCTGCTTACCGGCTTGGACCCGGCGGAAATAAAAAAGCTTCATCCCATGGAGGCAAAAAAACGCCTGGCGGGGTTTTTAATTGAAAAGTATCACGGCCGCGAAGAGGCCGCGCTAGCCAGGGAGCAGTTTGAGAAAGTTTTTTCAAAAAATGAATTACCGGCGGAAATGGAGATCTTTAAGGTTGAAAAGCCGGGTAAACTTTCGCAGCTTATGGCGGCCTGCGGCGTGTGCGGCGGGACCAACGAGGCCCGGCGCCTTATAGCGCAGGGGGCTGTGCGCCTTGACGGCGGAAAAGTGTCGGAAGACATGATTTTTGAGCCGAAAGATTGCGTGCTTCAGGTAGGGAAGCGACAGTTCAGAAAATTGGTGAAATAGGGGCTGCCGGGTGAGCGAAGCTCACAATTCATTGAACGGTTAAGCCAGCGGCCCACTGAGTGCGCGGCTCATAAGGGATTTATGAAAAAAATATTAGTTCTGGCGATTCTGGCGTGTTGGACGGCGGCCCGGGCGCAGCAGCCGGGCTCTGACTCTCCGGACTACAAACAGATTATGGAAGACGCTATGAAGTCCGGCAAGTACGGCCAGGGAAATTCGGAAAGCTGGGACGCGCGCCTGAAACGCGTTTCCGGCGAAGTTTCTGTAAAGCCCGAAGGCGCAGATGAGTGGTCAAAAATAGAGGGAGCCATGCCCCTTGAAAAGGGAGACTCGGTGAAAACCAGCTCCGACGGCACCGCTGAAATTTATCTTGATGACAAGGGCTCCATGACGCTGGGTAGAAACACCGAACTGGAGTTTGTCTCTGTTGAAAAGACGGAATCCAGCTTTACGCTTAAAGCAGGCTCGATAGCGGCAAAAATACAGCATTTTCTGAACGAGAAATTTAAAATGCAGGTGAAAACGCCATCCGCCGTCTGCTCCGTGCGGGGCACGGAATTTGCCGTGGAATATTCTCAGCTTGGCAAGGAAACCAGCGTGGCGGTTTATGACGAGGGAAAAGTAGCCGTAAACGCCCTTGACGAAAAGGAAGAGCCGGGGCAGGAATATCTGCTGGAAAAAAATACGGAACTTACTTTTAAAGCCTCGCAGAAACATTTCAGGCCCATGCCGCTTGCAAAAATGACCCGCTACCGCGCCGGTGTGATCCTTATGCGTCAGCGCATGAAAACGCTTAAAAAAACCTGGCTGCCCGCTTCGCAGGCTAACCGCTCGGCTCTGCGCGACCAGGCGCTGAAACGCCATATCATACGCCGACAGATAAAGGTTAAAAACGGCGCTAAAAAACACGCCGTGAAAGCAGGCGCCAGCCGCAAGGCCAAGACCAAGGCCAAGCGTCCGGGCCCGAAAACGGAACCGGAGTAGCCCGGATGCGGCTTTTTATCGCCTCCTCCTTTGAGCCGCAGTTTATTGAAACCCTGGAGGAGATTACGGCCTATGCGCGCGCGAATGCGGGCGGTGACACTGTAAAATGGGTGGAACGCGCTAATTTTCACCTGACCTATGCCTTTCTGGGGGAAGTGTCCGATAGCGGCGCCGCAGCGGCGATAAAAAGTGTGGACGCCGCCATTGAAGGCCGCAAGTCTTTTGCACTGGTCTCAGGCGCTCTCGGAGCTTTCCCCTCGCCGCGTAATCCGCGTGTGCTGTGGCTCGGATTTAATGAGGGTGCCCCGGCTTTGCGTGAAATAGCTGAAAAACTGTCGCAGGCGCTTTCCGGGCGCGGTTTGGCGTTTGAAAACCGTTTTGAGCCGCATATCACCCTTGGCCGGGTTAAGAAGACTCTGCCTGGAAATTTTTTCAGGCGCGCGGCGGACTACGCCGTAACAAAAAAAGCGGTATCGGCTCTGGCTTCGATGGAAGTGATGGAAAGCGTACTCACCCCGGACGGTCCGTTATACAGGCGGGTGTACAGCAGGCAACTTAGGGCTTATGAAAAAACTTAAATCAATCGCGTTAGTTCTTGCTGCGGCAATAATAGCGCTTTCTCTTTATTTATTTTGGCCCGGCCAGGAGCTGAAAGTTACCATTAATGAGGGAGCCGGCGCGGCCCAGGCGGCCCAGATCCTGAAACGCGAAGGCGTTATAATAAGCGCCACCTGGTTCAGGGCGCTTGTAAAGTTAACCGGCACCGGGAAAAAAATAATGCCGGGCGACTATTCCCTCAGGCGCGGAATGTCCGCGGAAGAGGCCTTGTGGCGTCTTATTCATAACAACTATGTCAGCCAAATCAAGGTAAACATCCCGGAGGGCTGGCGCGCCGAGCAGATAGCCGAGCGCCTTGAGGCGAACGGCGTTACAAGGGTGGAGCCGTTCCTGGCGCTGGTCAGAAAAGAAAAACTTGAGGGAATGCTTTTCCCTTCAACTTATTACCTCAAAAAAAATACGCCCGCGCGGGAAGTGATTAATTTGCTAAAATCTGAATTTGACAGACAGATAGCGCCTTTGTTCTCTAAAGGGTTCCCGCAGGGGCTGGATGAAAAGAAGGTCCTTGTTATCGCTTCTATAGTGGAGCGGGAAGCGGTAGACGCGGCGGAGCGTCCGTTGATCGCGGCGGTTTATTTAAACCGCTATCGCAAAAAAATGGCGCTTGAAGCCGACCCTACCGTACAATACGCTTTAGGATATTGGAAAAAAGGCATTACGCTCACGGATTTGCGTGTTAAGTCGCCGTACAATACCTATGCTGTGGGCGGGTTGCCTCCGGGGCCGATATGCAACCCGGGCTATGAATCCGTGGCCGCGGTTATCGCTCCGGCGGAGATCGACGCCCTTTATTTTGTGGCCGATCGAAGAGGGAAACATATTTTTAACGCCAATTTCGAGGAGCATAAGAAGGCCAAACGGCGCGTGGAACATGAAGCAAGGAACAGCAGATAGGAAATAGCGAGTAGCGAATAGGGAAGGAGTTACCTAAATCTTTTATGCCACTATTCGCTATTTGCTATGCACTGTTCGCTGCAGTTTTGGGCGTGTAGCTCAGTTGGGAGAGCGCCTCGTTCGCAACGAGGAGGTCGCAGGTTCGATCCCTGTCACGTCCACCAGATTTTAAGATACGTCAATAGTTGAGAGTTAAGAGTTGGAAGTTTAGGATTGGTAAGGCTTGATAAGTCGCCGAGTTCTGAGCTTCTTAGCTCTATAACTCCAGAACTCGCTAATGCCTGAGCTTACTTTCCGGAGGTTAAATGTCCGCAGATTATTTCCCGCTTAAAGAAAATACCCGCTACGAATACAAATTCAAGAGCACGGAGTTTGAGGGTGTGGCTAAGATCTTCATTGACATACTTAAAGTCGCCAAAAAGCCGGGTAAAACCGTGGCCCAGGCCCGGATGATCTTTGAGCTGAGGGATTCTCATACCACCGAATACACCATAACCAAGGACGCCAAGTGGCTTACAACGGCGGACGGCGTAATCGTAGGCGGCAGAAGGGAATTCCCCCTGCCTCCAAAAGAGGGATTTAGATGGGATGAGAATCCGGACTCAAATGAGATAGTTTCCCTTTCCGACAAAGTTTCCATCAAAGCCGGTAAATTCCAAAAATGCATGAAAATTGTCAACATGCTTGCCGGCGGAGATGCGGGCAAGTCAGTGCGCTATTACGCCCCCGGCGTTGGCTACATTCTGGAAGAGTACACGGGCGAGGATAAAACCTGCGAAGTGGAACTGACGGAGATAACCAAAGTTCCGGGAGAAAAAAAGAAAATCTCCAGGACCAGATAGCGGCCCGCGAATAACGCGAATTAGCAATGAAGGAATTCCAGCATGCCATCCCCCACGGTAAAAACCCTCCTCGCCGGCGGTTCGGAACTTAAAGATATCACGGTTAAAGGCTGGATACGGACCAGGCGCGATTCCAAATCCTGCTCTTTCGCTGAATTAAACGACGGTTCCGCCAGGGAAAATCTACAACTTATCTTTTCGGCTGAAAACGGCGACTTCTCTTTGGTGCTGCCGCGCCTGCTTACGGGCGCTGCCGTCGCGGTTACGGGCGACCTGGTGGCCGCGCCTGAAGGCGCCAGGCAAAAGTGGGAACTGCGCGTAAAAAAAGTCGAGCTATACGGCGAATGCGATCCCGAAAAATACCCGATACAGAAGAAAAAAACCTCCGACGAATTTATGCGCACCGTGGCCCACCTGCGCCCCCGCACCAACAAGTACGCTTCCATGCTGCGCGTGCGCGCGGAACTCTCCTTTGCCATCCACAATTATTTCAGGAATAACGGTTTTTTTTACGTTCATACTCCCATTATCACAGGTTCCGACTGCGAAGGCGCGGGCCAGATGTTCTCGGTTTCAAGCCTTGACCTTTCAAATGTTGCGGCCCTGCCTAAAACCGAGAAAGGCGGGCTGGATTTTTCAAAGGACTTTTTTGGAAAAAAAACTTATCTCACCGTTTCAGGACAGCTTGAGGGAGAAACATTAGCCCTCGCCCTCGGTAAAATTTACACTTTTGGCCCCACTTTCAGAGCCGAGAACTCAAACACTTACCGCCACTGTGCCGAGTTCTGGATGATAGAGCCGGAGATGGCGTTCTACGAGCTTGAAGACGATATGTCGCTGGCCGAAGATTTCGTGAAAAGCATTACCCGCCATACACTGGAGCATTGCGCCGAAGACATTGAGCTTTTTGCTAAATTCGTCGATCCGGCACTTATGGAAACGCTTAAAAATGTCTCAGATAACGCTTATGAGCGCCTGACATACAGCGACGCGGTGAAAATACTGGAGCCGAATAATTCAAAATTTGAAACCAAGGTGTCATGGGGCGTCGACCTGGCCTCGGAACATGAAAGATTTTTGACGGAAAAGTATTTCAAGAAGCCGGTAATTCTATACAACAAACCAAAGGACGCGGCAGCCTTTTACATGAAGCTGAATGACGACGGGCGCACGGTGCGTGGCATGGACTTACTGGTGCCGCGCATAGGCGAACTTATAGGCGGCAGCGAGCGCGAAAACCGACTGGATGTGCTTGAGAAAAAAATGGCCGATTTTAAGATAGATACCGAAAGCTACCAGTGGTATCTTGACCTGAGGCGCTTCGGTTCGGTGCCCCATTCAGGCTTTGGCCTCGGGTTTGAACGAATGATGATGCTTGTTACCGGGATTTCCAATATCAGGGATGTTACCGCCTACCCCCGCGTCCCCGGCTGGGCAGAGTTCTAAGGCAGCGAATAGGGATTAGCGAAAAGCGAATAGGGAAGAAAAATGAACTCCGCCAAAAGCTGCTAAGCCGTTCAGCGGCATGGAGAATACTATGGAAAGAGAAAAAGCTTTGGAACTGCTTAAGAAGCATGTTAAGAATGAAAACCTGGTGAAACACTGCCTTGCGTCGGAGGCCGTAATGCGGGCGCTGGCCCTGAGACTTGGCGCGGACGCGGAAATATGGGCTATGGCGGGCCTTCTGCACGACATAGACGTGGAACTTACCGGAGGCGATTTGAAACGGCATACGCTGGAAGCTGAAAAAATATTAACAGAAAACGGACTCGCTCCGGAGATCATTGAAGCCGTTAAAATGCATAATGAGACCGCTCACGGTAAATCCAGGGCTGAAATTTTCCATAAAGCTTTGGCTGCCGGTGAAACAATTACCGGCCTTGTTACCGCCACCGCGCTGGTTTACCCCGATAAAAAACTTTCAAGCGTTAAGACCTCTTCGGTTGTGAAAAGAATGAAAGATAAGCGTTTTGCCGCTTCCATTGACAGAAGCGTCATTATGGAATGCGAGCAGATAGGTATACCGCTGGAGGAATTTGCCGCTCTCTCGGTTGAGGCCATGCGCGGCGTGGCGACGGAATTGGGGTTGTAACGGCAGCGAGCAGCCATACAGCAGCGAATAGAGAATAGCAAATAGCGAATAGGGAAGGAGTCCCTTATGTATGGCGTAGAATAAAGAATAGAGACTAGGGATTAGAGAAGGGATTTTCTTGTATTTCCATTAAATAAAAACCCCGTCCGCGTAATCCGGACGGGGTTTTTATTTGCCTATAAGGAAATTCCTGCCCTATTCGCTATCCCCTATAGGCTATCCGCTATTTTCCTACTGGTAAAAATACATGTTGGCCGCGCATGTGAACGTGGTAGTGTCAACAACGAAAGGTTCGTCAAGTTTAACGATCTTCGAACCTATGAATTCCTTTTTATTCTCGGTCAGGAACTTTTTGTAGTCCTCAACCTTAGCGGCGGCTGCGGCCTCGTTTACGGCAAGCTTGGATTTGAAGCCGATAAGTTTCCCGATATAGACCAGCGAGAAGGAGGCGTCCTTCTTGACAATGTTAACGCCGGCGTTCTGAAGTACGTCAAAGTCTATATCGTCTCCGTTCATCAGCTGGCGGAGCTGCACTTCGTGGTCCATGTTCTCTTCAGGTTTAGTCAGGTAATAGATATTGAAGGTCGGCCTGAAAATTTCGTTCTTTATGTTGAAGGAGGCTATAGGCGTCATGCCGGCGCGTTCAAGCGGCTCGATCAGCTCGTGCTGGAGCTTTTTCATAGCGACGGGGTCCAGGGCGTCATAGTGCAGCTTCTCCGCCATGAAATCGCGCACTACCAGGCCTTCGGAGGATCCATAATTCAGCACGCCGAACTGATCCTTATATTCGGCGGTCGTAGGCTTGAGGCCGAATTTTTCAAGTATGGGTTTCCACATGTCGGTGAATTCTTTAAAAAGCGCCTCTGTATCGGCGTAGGTGAAAAGCAGGCTCTTTGAGGTCTGGGCGAGTAAATTAAGCTTGGTCAGCTCGCCTGTGACAAAGCCGCATTTAACGGCGTCGTTTTTCGCCGCGCTTGGCTGCGGAAGTTCTATTTTTGAGGTTTTTATCTCGTTTACGGAAAGGTCCCGTAGTTCGGACGCTTTTGCCGCGGAAACACAAAACATTACAGCTGACAGCAGCGCTATTTTTTTCATTAATATCCTCCTGCGATTTTAAATCCACTTATATTTTACCTGATTTCTTCATTGAAAAGTAAGGGCAAAAGGACCTACTGCGCCTGTAGGTACAAAGGCCCATAAGGATTACGTGTTCACCGCACGCTGCTTCTCCCATTGGCCGAAGGCTTGTCCTCTGGCGGAGAGGTCCCTTATAAACTTTTCGGTTTTTTTTGTTAAGGGCGCGGGTTTTTTATTCTCAAAGGGGGTGCCGGGAAGCGGCATGAAAGTATGCGCGTGAATGCGCGCGCCTGAGGGAAGTATTTGTAAAATAAAAGAAAAGGTTTCTTCAATGTCCTTTTCTGTTTCACCCGGCAGGCCGAATATAAAGTCCACATCAGCCCCGAAACCATATTTAGCGCAAAGCTCAACGGCATTGTAAATATCGTCCGCGCTGTGGCCGCGATGTATGGCTTTAAGCACGCGGGGACTCGCGCTTTGCGCGCCTATTACCAGGCGTTTATTGTCGGCAAAGCGTCGGGTCAGCGCAAGGGTTTCTTTTGTGACGTGTTCGGGCCGCACCTCGGAAGGGAAAGAGCCGAAAAACAGGGCGCCCCTGTCTTTTATTATAGCCCTCGTCCCTTCAAGCAGGCCTTTTACGGCCTCAAGATTTATTTTCCGGCCATCCGCAGAGCCGTAGGCGAAAGCGTCGGGGGTTATAAACCTGACATATCTTAATCCCCTCCCGTTCATCAGGCGCACGTAATGAAGCGTGTTCTCAAGGCCGCGGTGGCGGGGTTTGACGCCGAATAAAAAAGAGGTCTGGCAATAAGCGCAGGCAAACGGACAGCCCCTGGTTATTTCAAGAGGTCCGAATCTCCCCCATTTAAGCGAGACAGGCGGGTACGTATCAAGGCATGAAAGCGGCTTTCCTTTTATGATTTTTTCTTTTGGCGGCGTTCCCTCGGAGAGAGACTTCAGAAATTCCGGCAGGGAAATTTCCCCCTCGCCCTGGAAAACATAATCAAACCCCATCGCAAGCGTTTCCCCGGGCGCCCCGCTCGGGTGGGCTCCGCCCGCGATAAGCGTAAAATTCCGGCTTTTTGGGGAAGGGAGTTTTTCAAGCAGAACGCGAATATCGTTTTTTTGCGAGGTAAAAAATGAGAAGGCCAGAACCGCAGCCCTTCCTTTTCGGGGCAGAGCGCCCGCCGTCTTTAAAAATTCGGCTTTATTTTCGGCAAATAGCAGGCGCGGGGCCCCGGCGGGGTTCTTCTCAAGCGCGCCCGCAAGCGCGTTGAAACTGTAATGGTTTTCTTTAGGGCAGTAAAAAACAAGGTCAATGCCGCGGGCTTCAGACTTTAGCTTTTTCATCTTGCAGCCTGGACGCGGCGCGCAGCAGACCGTTGTAAGCGGCGGCCATAGACATGCTGAGCCACGGCAGAAATACGAAAATCTTCAGCGCGTGGCCGATAATCGTCCAGGGCTTGAAGTCAAACGCGAGGGCGGGGCTTTTAAAGCCTCCGGAGATGCCCGCTATTTCAGGGGTCAGTATTTCTATTAAAACAGTAAGCAGTATTATGGGCGCAAGCTCGCGGCGGCTTTTTACGGTCAAAGCGGCGCTTAAGGCGAACGACTCCTTGATCCCGGTGTTTTTATCGGCCAGGGCGTATTCGCTGAAACAATAAGTGAGGTAGAGTATCACCCCCGGGATGATAAAGGCGAGGAGTCCCCCCAGGGTAAGCAGGCCCAGTGCGAGAGAAACGGCAAGTGCTCTGGGATAAACAAAAAAGCCGCGCAGAAAATCTCTTGGCCCGGCTTTTTGACGCCTGTGTAATTTTATGTAAATCAGAGTTAACCCCAGGCTGACCGGCGTGAGTATTAACAGGGAATAAAGCACCATCCAGATATAGGTGTGAAAGCGGTGTATCAGCCAGAGGCTGGGAAGTTTGCACGCTTCCAGCGCCAGCAAAAAAGGCAACAGGGGCGGGAGCATATCCATATACGCGTCCCAGCCGCTTTGCAGCCAGGCAAGGCTTGAGTCAGTTTTGGATTGAGGCATTTTGGTGTCTAGGCTGAAGACTGAAGGCTGAAGACTGAAGACTGAAGACTGAAGGCTGAAGACTGAAGGCTGTTGTGTCTCTGCTTCTTACCTACAGCCTAACTGCCTATAGTCTAAACAACCTTCTCATTTCCCTCCTGCCTTGCGGTAAAGCCGGGCTGCCCGGTATGAGCTTCTGACCAGCGGGCCTGAAAGGACCGCCTTGAAACCCATTTTCAGGGCTTTTTCGCCCCAGCGGGAAAAATCTTCCGGGGTGTAGTATTTTTTTACGGGAAAATGATTTCTCGAAGGAGCCAGGTACTGGCCGATGGTCAGCAGGTCGCAGCTATGGACCAGCAGATCCTCAAGCGTTGTTTCTATTTGCGCGTCAGTTTCCCCAAGGCCCAGCATTATGCCGGACTTTGTGAGGATATCCGGGCGGAATTTTTTTGAATGAGCCAGAAGGTTCAGGGAGCGCCCATAATCCGCCCCGGAGCGCACTTTAGCGTATAAACCGGCGGCGGTTTCAATGTTGTGGCCAAGCACCGAGGGCCCGGCGCAAAGCACGGTTTCAAGCGATGAGAGAATACCGTTAAAATCCGGAATAAGCGGTTCGGTTTTCAGACCGGGGTTAAGCCGTTTAAGTTCTGTGACCGTTTTGGCGAAATGAGCGGCCCCGCCGTCCGGCAGATCATCGCGGGTGGGCGAGGTGAAAACCGCATATTTCAGCGCCCATTTTTTTGACAGCTCCGCCGCGCGCAGCGGCTCGCCGGGGTCCGGCGGCGCCGGAGTGTTTTTTGTGACCGCGCAAAAAGAGCAGGCGCGGGTGCAGCTATCGCCCAAAATAAGAAAAGTAGCCTCGCCTTCGGAAAAACATTTGCCTTTATTCGGGCACAGGGCGGAATCGCAGACTGTATGCAGGCGATATTCGGCCAGTTCCACGGCCGTTTTTAATGACGCGCCGCCGCGCAGGCCGCTTTTATTCTTTTTTACCTCGGTGATGATCCAGTCGGGATATAACATAAAATTGCTGGCTGCCGGTTGTCCGTAGCGGGTTGGAGACAACAAAAGAAGTCTCTTTTGCTGCTGACAACTAGCTACCGGCAACCAACAACACGGTAACGCTTATTCCGTTATTTTTAAATGTAATTCCTTGAGCTGCGCTTCGTCAAGCGGCGAAGGCGACTCGGAGAGCGGGCATGCGCCGCTGGTGGTTTTTGGAAAAGCTATTACATCGCGTATGGAATCCGTGCCGCAGATTATTCCCGTCAGCCGGTCAAAACCTATGCCGATGCCCGCGTGAGGAGGAGCGCCGAAGTCAAGCGCATTTACCAGCATGCCGAATTTTTCGGCAATTTCCGCCGTCGAGTAGCCCATCAGGCCGAAAATCTTTTCCTGTATGGCGCGGGTATGGTTTCTGGCCGAGCCCGAGCCCAGTTCCACGCCGTTCAAAACCAGGTCGTACTGACAGGAGCGTACGTTGCCGGGGTCGGTATCAAGTTTAGCCGTCTCTTCCGGAAGCGGGGCGGTGAAAGGATTGTGCGTAAAAGTCCAGCGTCCGGTTTGCGGATCTTTTTCCAGAAGCGGGAAGTGCCTGACCCAGAGAAAGGCCCATTTTTTCAGGGGTTCAGGCTTTAACTTAGCGATCAGCTCATTGCGCACAAGGCCAAGCTGCGGGGCGAGGGCCGCGGGCGTGTCCGCCGCCGCGAATAAAATGTCCCCCTCGCTGAGCGCGAAAAACCCGGCTACAGCCGCGGTTTCCGCCGCGCTTAAAAACTTCAGTACGGGCGATTCCAGTTTGCCGTCCTTGAATTTAAACCAGAGCAAGCCTTTCGCGCCGGACTTCTTTGCCAGTTCGGTAAGTTTGTCTATTTCCCCCCTGGAATAAAATCCGGCTCCGCCGGGGCCCTTTATTGCGCGCACGGCTCCGCCGGACTCAAGCGCGCCTTTTATCACCTTGAATCCGCAAGCCTTGAAAATATGCGAGCAGTCCCGTATCTCAAGGCCGTAGCGCAGGTCCGGTTTATCCGAGCCGTAGCGCGCCATGGCGTCGGAATATTCGATCTCCGGAAAAGGGGCTTCTATGATGTCGCCTATTGAGGAGAAAATACGGCTCATCATGCCCTCCACCACAACCGCGATGTCGGCTTCGGTGACAAAGGACATTTCAAGGTCTATCTGGGTATGTTCGGGCTGGCGGTCGGAACGCAGTTCCTCGTCGCGGAAATTGCGGGCCAGCTGGAAATAGCGGTCAAGGCCCGAGGCCATCAGGACCTGTTTAAAAACCTGCGGCGACTGCGGCAGGGCGTAGAATTTGCCGGGATTTGTGCGCGACGGGACCACAAAATCTCGGGCGCCCTCTGGTGTGGAACGGGTAAGCAGCGGCGTTTCAATTTCGTTGAAGTCAAGCGAACTCAGGTAGGCGCGCGCCACATTGGCCACGCGGCTGCGGATCACCAGGTTGCGCGCCATCTTCTGGCGCCGGAGGTCAAGGTAACGGTATTTCAGGCGTGTTTCCTCAAGCACTCCGGCGTGTTCGCCAAGGTCAAAAGGGAGCGGCTGGGAGATGTTTAAAATCTCCAGGTTTGAGGCCTCCACTTCAATTTCTCCGGTGGCCATTTTTGTGTTCAGACTTTCAGGGGGCCTTGGGACAACCTTGCCGGTTATTTGCAGCACGTATTCGCTTTTAAGCTCTTCCGCCGGTTTAAAAACCGGACTTTCCGGGCGGGCCACTATCTGGGTTACGCCGTAAAGGTCGCGCAGATTGATAAAAATAACCCCGCCATGATTGCGTTTCACATCCATCCAGCCGCAAAGAGTGACTGTCTGGCCTATATCTTTGGCGGTAAGGCTTCCGCAGGTGTGGGTACGCATGGATGTTTTTGTGGGCGTCATATAAATGCTTCCTGTTGGAAACTCAATGGCTAGCTGCCCAGCTGTCCCGCTGATAGCGCCGCTCTGATTACCGGCACTATTTCCGCGGCGGGCACGGTCTGCTGGTCTTTTTTGTCTTTCAGAAATTTAAGCGCGTAAACCGAATTTTTAACTTCTTCTTCTCCCAGGATGAGAGCCAGAGAAGCTCCCGATTTGTCGGCTGAGCGCAGCTGCGATTTAATGCTAAGGGTGAAATCGGAAAAATCGGCGCTGATATCGGCTGAGCGCAGTTGACCCAGCAAAGAGAATGATTTGGCGGCGGCTTCCGGGCAGGCGCAGACGACAAAAACATTTGCGGTTTTCTGCGCGGGGACTGAATCCTTAAGCAGCAGCGCCACTCTGTCAACGCCAAAAGCCCAGCCCACGGCGGGCGCATCCGGGCCGCCCATGGATTTTACCAGCTCGTCGTAACGGCCGCCGCCCGCCACGGCGTCCTGGCTGCCTAAAGCGCCGGCTTTTACTTCAAAAACAGTCCGGGTATAGTAGTCAAGTCCGCGCACCAGGCTTTTGTTTACTTTGAAAGGCACGTCCGAAGCGGAGAGCAATTCCTGCACCTGCGAAAAATGCCCCTGACAGGCGGGGCAGAGTTTTACGACGGGAGCCTCAATGGCGAGCCGCGGGCCGTCAAGTTTGCAGTCAAGCGCTCTCAACGGGTTCTTTTCAAGGCGGGCCTGACAGGCCTCGCAGAGGGCGGCTGAATTTGCCCTAAGATAAGCCAAAAGTTCGGCCCTGTAAGCGGCCCTGCACCCCGCGCAGCCAAGCGAATTCAGCTCAGCCAGGCAGCCGGATACTCCGGTTTTTATGAGTATTTTCGTGAGCAGGGAAATGGATTCCGCGTCGGCAAAAGCGCTGTGGGCGCCTATGCACTCGGCGCCTATCTGTTCAAATTCGCGGTAGCGGCCGGCCTGAGGCCTTTCGGCGCGGAACATGCTGCCGATGTAAAAAAATTTACCGTTCCCGCCGCTTTGCGCCAGGTTATTTTCAATGTAGGCCCGCACAACTCCGGGTGTGCCTTCGGGGCGCGCCGCTATCTCCCGGCCGCCCTGATCGGTAAAAGCGTACATTTCTTTCTGCACTATATCGGTGGTGTCGCCGGTGGATTTAACAAAAAGCTCGCGCGCCTCAAGCGTTGGAACGCGTATCTCGCGGTAGCCGTAAAGATGGAAAACTTCGCGCGCGGCCGCTTCTATGGCCGTGAACCGGTCAGAGTCGGGCGGCAGAATGTCGCGAAAACCCCGAAGAGAACGGATCATATGCTTTTGCCGGCTATGGATTTCAGACGCGCGGGGTTAAGTACTATCAACTGGCCGCGTTTATAATCTATTACCTTGCCGCGCTTGAGAGTGCTTATGGCGCGGCAGACCGGCACACGGGTGGTACCCATATACTGGGCCAGCTCATTCTGGTCAATGGTTATTTTCACGGGGTTTGTGTGTTTGTCTTTGGAAAGTTCCAGCACCGCCTCGGCAAGACGCCCCAGGATATTATGGAAAAGCATCGACTCCACGTCCTGATTCGCGCGGTGCAGGCGGATCGTCAGTGTATGCAGCAGTTTCAGCGTGAAGTCGGCGTTCTTAAGGATGAGATCTTGGAAATTGCGCCTTGAAATGACCAGCAGTTCGGTGGGTTCCACCGCCTGGGCCGAGGCGGAACGGATCTTGCCGCCCAAAAGGGACATTTCGCCGAAAAAATCCCCTTTTTTGAGAAAGGCGAAAGTCTTTTTCTTTTCAGTCCCGATCGAGGTGAAAATTTTTACCCTGCCCGACTTGACTATAAAAAAGTTATTGCCGATATCCTGTTTTAAAAATATTATCTCCCCGCTTTTGCATTTGCGTTCGCGGGCTATAGAAAGGATATGGTTTATTTCTTTTTTGTGTAATCCCTTTAAAAAAGGCACTTGTGTCAGTATTTTTGTAAGCATGGTTTATTTTCTCTCTTTAACAAGCTTCAGTTCCATACCCGCATTCGGAGCATTTCCCCGGTTTATCGCTTTCCCCTCTTGGGCAGCCCGCGGGGCAGACATCGTTTGCGTCTTTTTCGCTTCCTGATTTTTCTGAAAAGCCGCTATGTATATAAATTATACAAATAATAAAGCGGCCTCTAAACCGTCAGATTCCCGTGTTCTAAGTAAGCAAATCTGCAGGAAATATAAGGGAATTACCGGCACTGTTTTCCAAACAAACAGCGGTAAACCGGCGGGGCATAATTGCTTTCATCCCCGCAATCTGCAGACGGGCATCCATTGGGAAATAAGAAGTTATTGGATCCCCGCTAAGGGATTGCGTGAATGGCAGATGTTAAATCTGTAGGAAACATGAGACCTTTATCGTGAGCCGGTCGCCCGCATTTTAAGCTCTGGACGCCCTCAAATTCGCTGAAAGTAAGCGTTCTCGATGGGCTTGGGGAGGAATACAGCGGAAGTGTCCGTGACTTTGTTGTCTTGCGGCCCTAACCCCAAAGCGATTACCATTTTATTACCGAAGCCGTCTGGTTCTCCGGGGGGCGCAACTGCCTCAGGGAGTCGAACTTTATGCCGTAGCGCAAAAGATTCTTCTCTTTCCTGGTCCACACCACATGTGCCTTAACCTCTATCACGCTCTTGTCCATAAACCTCAGCCGCGCGCCGAACCTACCCGCTATCGGAAGAGGGTCTCCCATCGAGAACGAAGCCCCTGTAGCGGAAACATCGATAAGGCGGCTGGAAACGGCGACCTCCCCCTCCATGTCGAGAATATCGATCACCGTATTATGCTTTATGCGCGCCGCGCGCCGCTTTTCCTTCCCGTTCATGGAAATCTCCGTTCACTCGTCGCGTTAGGGGCGGTTTGCCCGCCAGCCGGCTTCATAGCGGTTTGTTTATATTCCTTCTTTTTTTAAAAAGCCGGCTATATATATAAATTATACAAATAAAAAATAGTCACCTGAACTGCCGGATATCCTGGCTTTTCGGTGCGCTTTATGTTTTGTACGAAGACTGGAAAATTAATTATATAATTGTAAACCGGCGGTAAAATATGTTCGCGCCCGCTGTGGAACCCGCGACAGGAGGCTGTATGAAAGTTTTGATGACTGTTCCGTTATTTTTAATCCTTATCGTTCCTTCACCCACGCCGGCGGCCTCAGGCCGCGCCTCCCAGTCTAAAAAATCTGTTCCGGCAGCTCCCCTGGACCTTGCCCCGCAAGGAAAGAAGAACCTTTTGCCCGGCGGCGGCTGGTTCACATGGAAATTTGACAAAAAACCCGTACTGGGTACGCTCATAATAAAAGTGCAGGTTTTTTCAAAAGAGGGAAAGCAGGAAAAATCTTATGTGATAATCGGCGAGTGCGGCATGCCCGCAATGCGGGACCACGACTCAGGGGTAAAAAAGTTCCTGCTGAGCAAAAAGGGCGACTACCTTCTGCCGGTGGATGTTGTAATGCCCGGAGAATGGGAAGTGGTTATACGCGTAAAAAAGGCCGGCAAGGAAATATACGCCGGCAAGGTCAGGTTTAATGTTTAAAGGCCTTTTATTAACTATATTAGCCTTTGCAGTTCCTGTCGCAGCGGGGGAAGGATTGTTTTATCTGGAAGCGCAGGCTGTGGGCGGCTATTCCTCACTGGCAAAAAGCCTCGTTTATCATTCCATGTCGGCGGACGAGGCCATGCAGCGCTCTTCGGCGGGTTTTGACCTTATACGAAAATTTTCTTCCGGCTCAGGCGACACCGGTACGCTGGCCCTGCAGGGGCGCCTGGCCTGGGACCCCGACGCGCATAACCGCCTTGCGCCGCAGGTTTATAACGCCTACTATCGCTTTAAAACACCCTGCGCTTATGTCTGGGTTGGCCATAACAGGACGGCGGCCGGGCTTGAATCCTACTTTGACACTCATGCCGCGCTTTTACAGGCTCTGCCGATGTACGGCTATGGTTTTGACCGGGATTGGGGCTTGGGAGCTTCGCGCGATTTTAACTGGGGTGACGCGGCAATTTCTATGACCTCCGGCAGCGGCATGCGTTTAAGAACGACCGGCAATTATCTGCTTTCAGGACGGGTTGCAAAAGGCGCGCTCAGCCGGGACAACTATACCAGCGGATTATATGTATCTATCGGGCGTGTGCCCGAAACAATAGGTTACCGCCTGATTGACGGAGAAGAAAAAACTTACAGCGCGGTCGGGACTGATTTTTCACTGTTTTGGGACCGCTGGGAACTTCGGGCCGATCTGCGCGGCGGCAGGCAGCGCGGCATGACTTATCTGGCCGGGCTCGGACGCCTTGGTCTTAACCTGCTTGAGGAGAACCGCCTTAGGCTTGAGGCGCAGGGCGTTTATTCGGGCATGAAAGACATGGAGTCCTGGACGCTGGCCTCGGGCTTCTCTTACGCGCTGACGCCTGACCTGACCTGGAGAGCCATGTTTGAATACGAAGACGCGATAAGCGACAAGCGCGTAATCACCCAGCTTTACTATTATCTGCCCCTATAGAAAAAGGTCGTGAGAAAAGCATGAAAAAATATACTTTTACTTTAATACTCTTTTTCCCCCTTCTCTTTCTCTTTTCCCCCCGCGCTTTTGCCGCCGTGGGGTGCGACCTGAACGACCCGGACCGCGATGTGGCACGCCTTTTTCCTTCTTCCACCGGCTATAAAACGCGCTATCTTTCCGTGAAGACTTCCGGCGGCGACAAACTGCTTGCCCGCGTTGAGGAGCGCCTGGGAGACAAATTCAGGGGACTTTATGAAAATATCGAGGTGCCCTATACCCTCTATGATATCTTCAGGGGCACTGAAACGCTTGGCTATATACATGGCGTGAACCAGAAGGGCGAATACGGCGGCATACAGGTTTTTCTGGCGCTGGACGCGCGGGGAGTGATAAAGGCGTTTTACATACAAAAGTTAACCTCCCGCGCGGCTAAAGAACTGCGTTCAAAGGAATTTGGAGCGCAGTTCGAAGGGTTGGCGCTGAAGGACTTTGAACATTACGCCCCCCTTTCCGGCAAAAGTTCCGAAAGTTCGGCGGTATCCAAAATAAAAGTTTCCTCCAAAGCCGGGAAAGATTTTTTGAGCGTTATGCGGGCGGTAAAGAAAAACCTTATTCTTATGGACGAGTTCGTCTTCGCAAAAAGGGAAAAATGAACATATATTCCGTAGCATATAAGAATCTGCTTAGAAAAAAAACGCGAGCCGCGCTTACGGCCGGGGGCATAGCTTTATCAGCCTGGGTACTGGCCACGCTGCTCGGTTTCAACCGCGGTTATGAGAACGGCCTCAACCGCGACATAGACAACATGGGTTTTCAGGTGCTGCTGACGGCCAAGGGCTGTCCCTACGAAGCCGCCACGCTGATGCTGAAGGGCGGCACGGGGCTGCGCTATATGCCGGAGAGCGTGGTGAAAACCGTTTACTTAAATCCCGAGGTGGAGAAAGTCACGCCAATGCTGATGCAGGGCGTCTTTGACCCGAACAAGGGTGAGAACGGCGCCATAGCGGCGTATCTTGGGGTGGACGCGGCCACTTTTCCTTCCATGAAGGGCTATCTGGAGTTTAAGCAGGGCGGCTGGTTCACGGACAACAGCGCTTATGAGGCCGTTATGGGTTTTGAAGCGGCCGAACTTGAACAGCGCGAAGTGGGCGACAAACTGCTTATTCCCGGAGTGGACAAGGAACTTATAGTAAAAGGCATACTCAAGCGTTCAGGCACCCAGGACGACGGCACCATTTTCCTGCCCATAGACGCGGTGCGGAAGATCTTCGGCAAGCAGGGCAAACTTACGGGGCTTGGCATTAAGGTAAAAAAGGACGCGGATATGGCGGCTTTTGAGAACAAGCTTTATGACCTGCCGGATGTGCAGGTGGTGTCTATGGCGCAGGTTAAGACTACCATAATGAGCCTTGTAAACAGCGCCCGCGTTATAGTGATGGGCATAGCCATTATAGCGGTCATAATTGCCATGGCCGGAGTTATAAATACAATTCTGATGTCCGTAATGGAGCGCTACGCCGAAATAGGCATTATTAAAAGCATGGGAGCCATGCCGCTGGACATTTTTAAAATGATATGGACGGAAACGGCCATGTTGTGTTCGTTGGGCGGAGCCGGCGGTATTTTGCTTTCTTTCCTGACGGCGCGCGCCTCCGAATCGGCGGTCAGGTATTTCCTGCCTTACGCGCCCAACGGCAGTTTGATAGCGCTTGACTGGCGCATCTGCCTGTTCGCGTTTCTGCTTATAGTGATAGGCGGGCTTTTAAGCGGGATATATCCCGCCTGGCGGGCGGCGCGGGTGCGGCCGCTTGAGGCTATACGCATAGAGGGGGAGCAATGAGCATTGTAATGTCGGCGAAAGATCTGACCAAGATCTACCGCCGCGGTTCCGAGGAAGTGCGGGCTTTGGACGGGGTCAGCTTTGAGGCCCGCTCCGGCGAGATGGCGGCTGTCATCGGGCCGTCCGGCTCCGGCAAGACCACGCTGCTTAATATTATGGGTTGTCTGGACAACCCCACCGCGGGTTCTCTGCATGTCGGGGGCGAAGAGATTTTTGGGGGCAGGAAAGAATTGTCGGAGAAAGAACTTACGCTTATAAGGCGCAGAATATTCGGCTATATCTTTCAGAAGTTCTACCTTATTCCGACGCTTACGGTGCGGGAGAATATTATGCTGCCGTCGGCTTTTTACAATAATTCCGCCGCGGGCAGATCCCCTGAAGATGTGATGAAGCTGCTTGGCATTGATAAGAGGACGGGACATTTGCCGGGAGAGCTGTCGGGCGGCGAGATGCAGCGGGTGGCTATTGCGCGGGCGCTTATTAATTCCCCGAAAGTGATTTTAGCGGACGAGCCAACCGGGAGCCTGGACAGCAAACGGACCGGAGAGATCAAGGAAATTCTGCGGGAACTTGCCGCGCAGGGGATGACGGTGGTGATGGTTACGCACAACCTGGAACTGGCCAAGGCGGCCGACCGGGTGATAGAGCTCCGCGACGGCAAAGTGTTTTAACGGGCTTACGCCATTTTTGACGCGATCTTTATCGGTTTGCCGGCGACAATGAAGGATCCCTTGCCACGGTGATGGATAGTGCGCGGGTTTTTCTGTGAAGGATCTATCCAGGCTTTGAGCACTTCCAGAATAAAAAGGTTGTATTTACCGGCCATCCGTCCATCCACCACTTTGCATTCAAGGTTGGCGTAGCATTCGTCTATAAGCGGAGCTTTTACGCATGAAGCGGAGCGCGGCGTCAGGCCGAAAGCCTTAAATTTATCTATCGTTTTGCCGGAAACATTTCCGCAAGCCACAGCCTTCTTCGCTATTTCCAGCGTCGGGATGCTTATCACGCATTCCCCGGTCTTCTTCAGGATATTAAAAGTATAGTTCCTATCGCTTATTATACAGCCCACCAGCGGCGGATTAAAATCTATCATGGTATGCCAGGACATGGTCATTATATTATTGCGCCCTTTGGCCGCGGTAGTGACCATAACAACAGGCCCTGATTCCAACAGGCTGTAAACTTTGGATAACGGGAATGATCTTTTCATTGTTTCGGCCTCCATAAGCAGAATCCTGCGGTTAGCGCCGCTCCGCATTTCCAACGTGTTTTTGAATAAAAATACAGTTTCTTTAATTGAAAAAATAGTGTTAGGGTTTCCTTGACTATCGAAGGTGCGGCGAGGCGTTATTCTCGTCAATTACCGGCACAGGCTGTATCTTTGTCTGCCGCCACGGATCCGGCTTTTTCTCTGAGGAGGGAGGCAGAAGCCCGCGCACGGAGACGGGAATGCAGCGCGCGTCGGGATAGGTGGTGTGGACGGTCTCAAAAATACGTTTTGAAACGCACATATAGCTCAGGCAGGCCTGGGTAACTGGGTCGGCCTGTACGCAGGGATACCAGTCGCAAACTTCGGTGGAATCGGTGTCGGGTTCGGCCGGCACGCCCGCTGTAAAGACCGCTTTTCTGCCGCAGTTGGCTATTCTGGAACAACCGCTGGAATTAGTGTCCAGATATCGGCTGGTCTGCGTTTTGTTGCAGGACCACATCATACAGGATCCGTTCATCTGCTGTATGCAATCGAACTGGGTGCAGACCGTAGTAGTCACTGTCGTAGTTGATACCTCGATACACCCCTGGTCGGCTAATGCCGGCGCGGCCGCCGAAACCGCAAGCGAACAGGCGAAAAAAAGCTTTCTCATTTCTTTTTCCCCCCGTTTTCCGGCGCGGCGCAGCCTTCAACGGCGAAGCCGTGCTTGCGCAGGCCGGAGCAGATGCGGGAGCCGGACACGGATTTGGAATACTCGTTGTCGGTATTCAGCTTAAAAAATTGTTCCAGGTCGTCGGCCGCGCCGGAATAGTCGTCCTTGCGGTAATAAGCCATGGCCCGCGAATGGTAGAGGGGAGCGACTCCCCCGGCTTTTATCGCGCGGGTAAAATCCGCTATGGCCTGGTCATATTTGTACTGGGTGAAATACAGATATCCCCGATGGCGCAACAGTTCGGTTTCCGGGGCCATCTCTATAGCGGCTGTCCAGTCGGCCTCGGCCTTAACTCTGTCGCCGTAGATGGATTCGGCCTGTGCCTTGTGGTCGTATGCGTCGGTGGACTTATATATTTCCAGTTCGCAGGCAAAAATGTGGGCGGCGATCCGTGGATGTGCGTAAATGAGCTCGTGAATTTCAAAGTCCTGGGCGCCGATGAGCGGGATTTTAGACTTCCTGTGCAGCATGTTGTGGTATTCTATGGAGAGGGTTACGGCTTTTGTCCTGAACAGACGCGCTTCTTCGGGAGTGGAAACGCGTTTTTTGCGGAACTCCTTGCGCATTTGCTCCTTAAGGGCGCGCACTTTTTCCATCAGGGGCGGGTCCCGGTCCGTGCCGGCGGATTCCACAGCCGGCTGCGTGGAAACGGCCACAGCGTCGGTGGTTGGCTGTTCGGCGGCTACTTGCGTGCCCGCCGCCAGGCAGCACAACAGCGCCGTAAAAACCGCATATTTTACCTTCATGTGCATATTATATAGCTTTTCCACGGATAGTGCGACAATGCCTGCCGACGCTTATTATTTTCAGGGAAACGGTTCCAGGGCAGCAGGTTATTTCTGCATGGCGGCTATTACTTCAAGAGCGGTTTTTTCCTGGTCGGCGGGCACTACTACCCTGGCCGGGATGGCCGGTCCGAACCCCCCCACTGAGCCGCTTGCATAATAGTCGAACATCACGGCGTCAAGTCCGCTGGATTTAAGTATCTCAAGCACCAGGCGCGCTTCTCCGCCATCCTGCGATACAAAAACTTCCGCAAATTCTTTTTCCGGCATAGGTATTTCCCTTTATTGTTTTTGATATCCGGGGAGGCCGACGGCTTCTTCGGAATGCGCCAGATGAACGCCTTTCTTTACGGAATCGTCAAAATTATCCGATAAGTCATGTTTAGCGATCCGGCGGCGGAAAAAATCAGCCCACCGGAATTCCGCGAACGGTTCCGGGGTTTTATTGTAGCCGCCCGCGTGCCGCACCGCGCTTGCGAGGCTTCTGTACGGGTCGTCTTTTAACGCGGCCACCGTTGAGGGCAGGGCGGAGTACGGAAGGGGCCCGCTGCCGTTCTCATCATAAGGGTAAACCCATTTTTGCCGGTTCATTCTGGCCCAAAATTCATTCACGGTCAATTTGGAGTAGTCGGCCTCAAGCGAGCAGTAGGTGTTATTCTCCCCTATGTCATAAAGCGCAAGGGCCAGGTGGTGATGATCGATAATATAAAGCCTGCCGTTCGGACCTTTCACCGTCGGTTCGGGGTTTTCTTCCTCAAATTTTTTCAGATCATGCCCGCTCAGCTTGTTAAGGTCGTGTTTTTTGTCTTTTACCTCCAGCAGGCCGACGGCGAGCTGTGTCGGGTGAAGTTCGGAAATTTTGCATTTAAAGATTGTATTTTGGCCGCTGTCTTTGGCCGGAGCGAGCGCTGGGACGAGCAGAATTAAAAAACTTACAAGCCACGTCTGAATTGTTTTTTTCATGGTGTATCCGTTGCGGTGTCCTGTGATACTTACAAACGGCGGCCGCCAAGTATGGCCGCCCATACGATATTGTATGTTCTTCCCCGGAATTATTCAAAGGCCTTTGGACCTACTCACAGGCCGCTTTTGGACTTGCCCAAGTTGAACACAGCGGAAGAAAAAATGTCGGGCGGTTTTGTTGCGCGGGCGGAGTTGGCCCCGGACGAGGTTATTGGTTGTAATAATTCGGCATCGCGGCATCTTTCCCGGTTTTGCGTCAATACGGCGCAGATGAGCAAGCGGAGTTTATGTTTTATGCTAAAATTTTCAGACCAGCGAAAGGGAGGTATATTATGGAGATTTTAGAAGCGGTAAAAGGAAGGCGTTCAATAAATTTTTTTGACCCCGCGCGCGGCCTTGACGACGCCAAGCTCAGGGAATTGCTTGAGCTCGCGAACCTGTCGCCGTCCTCGGTAAACCTTCAGCCCTGGAGGGTTATCGCGGTACGGTCCCCCGAAAAGAAAAAAATGCTGAGGGGCCTTGCCTTCAACCAGCCCAAAGTTGAGGAAGCCTCCGCCGTGCTTATAGTGATAGCCGACCCCATGGCAGTTGAGGGAAACCAGGAAATGGTCATTAAAAGTTTTGTGGAGCTGGGTTATTTAAAGCCTGAGATGGCGGAAGGTTATAAAAAGGTAACGGGCGCATATGGAACGCCGGAAAGTCTTAAACGCAAGCTGTTCGCGGTGAAGAATACGGCGTTTTTCGCCATGAGCGTTATGCTTGCCGCGCGCGGCCTTGGGCTTGAAACCCACCCTATGGACGGCTTTGATGAGGCCGGCGTGAAAAAGGCGTTCTCCATAGGCGAGGACAAGATAGTGCCGTTGCTTATCGGCGTGGGCTACCTGAAGCCCGGGACGAAACTTCTGCCCAGGGCGTTCAGGCGCAGGCTTGACGACTTCGTGCAATTTGTCTGAGAAAAAAAGCGGCTAAAAAAGCGCCCCGCCCCCGGTTTCAAGAGGGGCGGGGCTGTCTCTTAGCCCGATCTGTTTTTTTACTTAAAGCTTATGTCTTCGGCGTCAAGGCCCCGCAGGGCTCCTATATCTCCTATTTCCACGGCCTTAATGGTGTTGGCTTGCACCACGGCAGCGGCTTTTTTCTCAGACGCAAGTTTGGGAATGGAGGCCTGAAGTTCCGAGATCTTAGTAACATCCTCGCCGCGTCCGCCGTTCTGGTCGTATTTCGCCATGGTGGTGCAGCCAGCCGGGCTCTGCACGAAATCTTCGTCCCCCCGCACCAGTATTCCCTCTACCGCTTTGGTCTTAGCGTTAAAAACCGGCGAGCCGGAATTACCCCCGAAAGTGTCAAGGTCGGTTACGAAATATCCGGCCGGCGCCGCGTCGCGCACAGTCGCGCCGTCGCTGATCTTGAGCGGCAGGCCTACCGGGTGGCCTATTACAAAAATGCCGTCCCCTTTTTTAAGGTTTTGTTTGCGGTTGACGGTCAGCGGCGTGTGGCCTTTTACCTTGCGGTCAAGCTGGATAAGAGCGTAGTCGGGGCCGAGTCCGCCGGCGGAGGCGGAGGAACCGGCCGCGGGTTCAGCACCTTGGAATCTTTTCACTATTTTCTTGCAACTGTAAACTTCCCCTTCCGCTATTTTGGCGGGAGCCTGTCCGCCCTCCTCTTTAACGGCATAGCCGAAAACCAGTTTGGTGTTGTTGCATTTGGTCTGATCGGTTATGCAGTGCCCGGCGGTAATTACCAGGTCCGCGCCCACAAGCGAGCCGGAGCAGAAAGCGCCTATGGTCTGGTCGCGGAATTTTTCTTCGGGACAGAGGTTGAGTTTGTCGCCGTAATTTTCGGTTGTAAGCGTGTAAGTTTTTGAGGCTGCGTCAAGTACCGCTTTTTTCGCGTCCCAGAAAGAGACCACGGAATCGGAGAGTTTCTGCATATCGGCTGAGGCGGAGAAAAAATCGACCCTGTTGTCTTCTCCGTAAATGCTCTTGCTGCTGCCGTCTTCCGCAAACGACATAAGCGGTAATGCCGAGGTTAAAATCGTTAAGCCCAAAATTGCTTTCAGCGCGCCTTTCATAACTCCTCCGTCCGGTGTTCAATCGTTGATCTTAAAGCGGCCAACTTCCATAATGTTATACAGTACAACTTGATTATAGTCAATAGCCAGTAGACCTATATGGACTTGGGTCAAAGGACCTATGCCGGAATAGGCCTTTCGGGCAAGCGTGGACTTGACATTAACTGGAATTAAGTTGAATTTTTGGGCAGGGATGGAGACTGAGAATAAAAAATAATTTTTACGCTTGATATGGTTTTTTCCTCATCGGGTTAAGTGACAGAGCTTGCTCTGCTTGAACTGAAACAAAAACGGCGTCCGCCGCAGGCGGACGCCGTTTTAAGGTGGTGCGGGACTATCTTATTGCTGCCACTGAAGCAGGGGCGCAAACAGGGGAGCAGCCCGCTTCCAGGCCGTGTCTTCGCTGAAGCTGGCGGCGGGGTCTTTCGCGCTCTTGGTTTGATAGGCGATGGTGCTCAAACCGAAGTTAACGACAGTATTCATCTCGGAATAGGCGATCTTAAAGAAGCCGTTTTCCCCCCAGCCGGTATCCCAGCTGTTTTTCACGATGAAATACTGCTCGGCGTCGTTATACCCCACCAGCAGGACGGCATGCCCGCCTAATTTTTTGCCGGTTGTATAAGAGTATATCCCCGACTTATAATGCATAAAGTCCTCGTATACCATAAAGGCGGTAGGCAAAGGCCCGTATTTAACCAGGGCCGCCTTAACGGTGGCGAGTTTCTTGGCGACGGAACCCCAGGCCCCGATCTTGTAGGTCGCGCTCTCCCAGCCGGGCGCGGCGGAGGAGCAGGTTCCGTCGGTGGCGGTATAGGGATAGACGGTTTCAAGAGGCAGGCCGGTGCTTTGCAGATAATCGGCATCCAGAGTGCCGCCGTTGCATGACCCCACGCCGCTGCAGGAGACCATTATCTGTTCGGAAAGGTCCAAATTCTTGCCGGGTTGATTCTGGGTCACCAGCACGTAGGATTCCAGTCCCCCCGTAAGAGAGAACGCCCAGCAAGAACCGCATTTCTTCTGGTTTCGGATAGGGGTCACATAATTGCCGTTGTTGTCCCGCCAATCCAGGCTCGCGGGAACCTTTGACTCGTCTAAAGCGGGGAGAGGCGGGGCGTTGAGCGATTTGAAATTCAGACCGACGCGCATCATCCATTCATCCATTGACAGATTGGAAAGGGAGGTTTCCCCGGCTACCCATTTACCGCCTTTTTGGTCGATGAGAGTCTGGATAGTGTTTAGCTGCTCTTTCAGATTCCCGGAAAGCTTCTCCTGGCTGAAGGACGGCGCGGTGCCGGCCAGCAGCAACAGAAAGGCCGCGAACCCGGAAACGAAACTTTTCCTGTTGTTTTTCATTCATATCCTCCGTATTGATGTAAATCAACTACCCACAGAGTATAAGACCAAAGACCTATCATACGCAAGGCCAAAGGGCCCATGCCAATATAGGCCCAAGGGCCCATGATAAATGTCAAGTCGTGATTTGGGGGGCTGATAACCGCTTAATTATTTCAGCGACGCCGACCAGCCGTAGGCGCTGTTCACTTCCATGGAACGCGAGGCGGCGCTCATAGAGTCAAGTTTATCCAGATAATGGCAGCCCTCGCAGTTTTCCATCAGGTATTTTTCTGAAATTCTGCCGAACCCCCCCTCGCCCCATTTAGCGCCCCACGAATTGCGGAAAATAAATTCTTTTGCGTCCTGGTCGTAACCGGTTAAAAGCACCACGTGTCCGCCGCAATTATCGCCGGAAGCAAAACACTTCGCGCGCTGGTCGCCGGAAGGGTCGCTTATGCGGCCGGAAGCATTATCTATGTTTTCCATATAAATCATCAGATTCATTACCACCGGCCGTTGTTCCTTAATTATAAACTCCTTTATTTCCGTTCGGCGCACGGCCAGCGGCGAAAACCGGTAGTCCAGTATTTTTCCTTCAATTCCCCTGGGAGGCGTGCCGACGTCGGGATCCGTCAGGGGCGGGACAGGATCGTGCGCTGGCAGCGAAGCTTTGAAAGGCCATTCGTTTTCCGCCACCACCCCGCCGCGTAAAGCGTCAACCGCCACATAACCCGCAAGCCCCGGTTCTTTTTTGTAAGCCTCCAATTCCGGTTTGCCGGTAAAATTCAGCTTTGCGTTGTAATAAAGGAATTCTTCGGAAAAATCCGGCTTAGCGCCTTCGTTTTTCCACACAAGGTATTCAGCGAGGCCGAGCGCCGCGAACACATTGCACACATTACGGCTGCCCTGATGTTTGGCGGCGGAAAATCCGTCTCTTAAATCCACACTGGCGGGGTCGGGGCGGGTAAATTTCCACACCGGGGCGGTTATAAGCTTTTCATAAGAGAATTCCGGATTTGCCTTTTCGGGTTTGACCGGAACGGCAGTTGAAGTCTTAAGTGTCGCCGCGGGAGCTGCCGCAGGTTCGGTCACCGGGGCGGCTTTAATGGCCATGCCATTATAGAGCGAGTCAAAAGAAACATCCTGCGCTCCCGCGCCGGAGCCGAAAGCCACTACAGCCAGTGCCGTTAAAAGAAAATTTATTTTCATATATAAACCGCATTTAGATATTTTTATGCATAACTTGATATTTATCAAAGGGCATAAGACCTATATGACAATAGGCCTCAAGTCCTATACTCTCAGGGGGGAGTGGGCTGCTTTGAATCCAGGATGTAATCTGGACGCTAGCGGTCTAACGGGTTGCATTCCGCAGACTAATAATGATAAATGCGCGGAAATTTACGCTTTTTTTACGCATTTGGCGTATCTATTTACTTGAAATAATCCGAAGGCGGTGTAGACTATAAGTAGAGGAATTAAGTTTTATAGCGAGGTTTGAAATTATGAATTTTACTATTGCCGGAACAGTTTCTTTTTTATTGATGGTCTATCTTGTTTACGCGATACTCCATCCCGATAAATTCTAAAAAGGAAAAAATCATGGAATCTATTGGGACATTAATAGTGCTTGTCATAGTGTTTTTACTAATTAGGGAAACGTAAATGACAGAGGTATTTTATGAACATGTTTGACATTATACAGATAGCGGTATATACCGGTCTTTTGATACTACTTACTCCGCCGCTCGGGGTTTACATGGCCCGGGTATTCGCGGGGGAAAGAACCATACTTTCGCCTATCCTGTCCCCGCTGGAAAAGCTGATCTGTAAGCTGGGCGGCGTTGATCCTGCCAAAGAAATGAACTGGCTGGAATACTCCAAGGCGGTAATCATTTTCAGCGCTCTCAGCCTTGCCGCAGTATTCCTCATGCAGGTCTTACAGGCTTACCTGCCGCTCAATCCCGACCATTTAGGCAGTGTGGAATGGACTAGCGCCCTGAATACCGCTGTCAGTTTTATGACCAACACCAACTGGCAGGGGTACGCCGGCGAAACGACTATGAGCTTTTTCACCCAGATGCTGGGCCTGGCCGTCCAGAATTTTTTGAGCGCGGCCGCGGGCATAGGGGTCTTCCTCGCTCTCGCGCGCGGGATCTCCAGAAAGACCACCGACTTGATAGGCAACTTCTGGGCCGACCTGGTCCGCTGCATTATTTATGTGCTTTTGCCGCTCTCGCTGGTTCTGGCTTTTGTCCTTGTCAGCCAGGGAGTAGTCCAGAATTTCTCGGCCACCCGCACGGTAACCACGCTCGAAGGTGCGAAACAGGGGATACCGATGGGACCGGCGGCTTCGCAGATAGCCATAAAACAACTAGGAACCAACGGCGGCGGATTTTTCAACGCCAACAGCGCACACCCTTTTGAAAATCCCACACCCCTTTCCAACTTTCTGGAGGCATTCGCCATACTTCTGATCCCGGCCGCGCTGGTCTACACTTACGGGATCATGATAAAGGACAAAAAGCACGCCTGGGTACTGTATGCCGTAATGTTAGCCATATGGGCAGGCGGTCTCGGTGTTTCGCTCTATTCAGAGCATGATGCGTCCGTGCGTCTGTTTAACGGCAGGCCGCTAATGGAAGGAAAAGAGACGCGCTTCGGAGTGACTAACAGTTTGCTCTGGGCCACGGCCACCACGGTCGCTTCCAACGGCTCCGTCAACGCCATGCACTCAAGCCTCTCGCCGCTTGCCGGCGGAATGGCGATGTTCAATATGCATCTGGGCGAGATAATTTTCGGCGGGGTCGGCTCCGGGATGTACGGCATGCTTTTCTTTGTGCTTATGACGGTTTTCCTGGCCGGGCTTATGGTGGGCAGAACGCCCGAATACCTGGGGAAAAAGATAGAAAAGCGCGAGGTGCAGATGGCCATGATAGGGATGCTCGGGCCCGGCGCGCTGATGCTTATAGGTACGGCGGCGGCCTGCGTCCTTCCGGCCGGGCTCGCCTCCCTTTCGGCTAAAGGCCCGCACGGCTTCAGCGAAATGCTTTACGCCTACACCTCCGCGGCCGCCAATAACGGCAGCGCTTTCGCGGGCTTGAACGCCAACACGCACTTTTATAATCTGACTCTCGCCTTCAATATGCTTGCCGGGCGCTTTATCTGCCTGCTTCCGGCGCTTGCCATAGCGGGCTCTCTGGCGGGCAAGAAGTCCGCCCCGCCCTCGGCCGGCACTTTTTCCACTGGCGGCTTCCTGTTCGCGCTTCTGCTGACCGGCGTGATAATAATAGTTGGCGTGCTCACTTTCGTCCCGGCGCTGGTGCTGGGGCCGGTTCTTGAACATATGCTGATGGTAAACGGCATCTTTAATTTCTAGGAGACGTTATATGGCCGCAGATAAAAAACCCGCATTTGACAAAAAACTGATACTGGAGAGCGCAGTGGCAGCTTTTAAAAAACTGGACCCCCGCATTCAGGCGCGCAACCCCGTGATGTTCGTCACGCTCACCGGAGCGGTTCTTACCACGGCGGCCATGGCCCAGTCGCTCTCTTCCGGCCCCTTCCCGCTTTTTGAATTCCAGATAAGCCTCTGGCTCTGGTTCACTGTGCTTTTCGCCAATTTCGCGGAAGCGCTGGCTGAAAGCCGAGGTAAGGCCCAGGCTGAAAGCCTTAGAAAATCGCGGGTAGAGGTAATGGCGCGGCTGCTTGAGAACGGCAAAGAAAGAAAAGTGCCGTCCTCAGAGGTGACTAAAGGCGACATGGTGGTCTGCGAGGCCGGGGACATAATACCGGCGGACGGAGAAGTGGTGAAAGGAATAGCCAGCGTGGACGAATCGGCCATAACCGGGGAGTCGGCGCCGGTGATAAGGGAAAGCGGGGGTGACAGGAGCGCGGTGACGGGCGGCACCCGGGTTATCAGCGACAAGCTGGTGATACGCGTTACCGCGGAACCGGGCAAAAGTTTCATAGACCGCATGATAGCCCTGATAGAAGGAGCCAAACGCCAGAAAACGCCTAACGAGATCGCTTTGGTCATGGTCCTTGCGGGACTTACGCTGATATTCCTGCTCGCCGTCTCAACGCTGAAGCTCTTCTCGGATTACACCGCCGTTTCCGCGGGGCAGGACCTTGGAAAACTGATAACGGTCCCCGTGCTTGTGTCGCTTCTGGTCTGCCTGATACCCACCACGATAGGCGGGCTTCTGAGCGCCATAGGTATAGCGGGCATGGACCGCCTTATAAGGCGCAACGTTATAGCCAAAAGCGGCCGCGCGGTGGAAGCCGCGGGAGACATAGGCGTGCTGCTTTTGGACAAGACCGGCACTATCACTTTGGGCAACCGTATGGCCACGGCTTTTATTCCGGCGCCGGGGATATCCGAAGAAATTCTGGCCGAGGCCTCCCAACTGGCCTCGCTGTCCGACGAAACTCCTGAGGGCAGGTCCATAGTTGTGCTGGCCAAGAAACGCTTTGAACTGCGCGCCCGCGAGCTGCATCCGGCGGAAGCGTCGTTCGTGCCTTTTTCGGCGGCCACCCAGATGAGCGGCATAGACATGAAAGGCCCCGACGGAAAAGTGGTCCGCTCCATAAGAAAAGGCGCCGTGGACGCCATCAGAGAACAGGCGGACGAGGCGGGATTGGAATTTCCGGCGGGACTGGAAGCCGCCCATAAAGAGATATCCAGAAGCGGCGGCACTCCGCTGGGCGTGGCCGAGAACGGCAAAATTATCGGCCTTATACATCTCAAAGACATGGTCAAAGGCGGCATAAAAGAGCGCTTCGCGGAACTGCGCAAAATGGGCATACGGACGGTGATGATAACCGGCGACAATCCGCTCACCGCCGCCGCCATAGCCGCTGAGGCCGGGGTGGACGATTTTATCTCACAGGCCACGCCTGAATCCAAGCTGGCAAGGATACGGCGGGAGCAGGAGATGGGCCATCTTGTGGCCATGACCGGCGACGGCACGAATGACGCGCCTGCGCTCGCCCAGGCTGACGTGGGAGTGACCATGAACACCGGCACGCAGGCAGCGCGTGAAGCCGGCAACATGGTTGATTTGGAGAGTAATCCCACCAAACTCATAGAAATAGTGGAAATAGGCAAGCAGCTGCTGATGACCCGGGGAGCCCGGACCACCTTCAGCATCGCCAACGACGTGGCCAAGTACTTCGCCATCATCCCGGCATTGTTCGCCACGCTTTATATGACCGCAAAGCACGGCGGGGCGCTTTCAGCGCTGAATATAATGGGGCTGCATTCGCCCCAGAGCGCTATCTTGAGCGCTGTTATCTTCAACGCTATCATCATAGTGCTGCTGATACCGCTTGCGCTCAGGGGTGTGGCTTACCGCCCGGAAAGCGCGGGCGCGGTGCTGCGGCGCAACATTCTCATTTACGGCGCGGGAGGCATAGTCGCGCCGTTCATCGGCATAAAGCTGATAGACATGCTGATAACTGCGGTAAGGTTGGTGTGATTGAGGAGTAGCCAGAAGTCAGAATTAAGTAGCCAGAATGCAGACATCGGCAAAGAGAAAGGGTTTCCATATTCTGGATTCTGACTACTGACTTCTGTCTTCTTTAAGCAGTACCAACAGGAGCTATTTATGAAAACATTCTGGCCCGCAGTAAAAATTTTTCTGGTCCTGACTTTTATCACCGGCCTGGCTTATCCCCTTGTCGTCACCGGCTTCGCGCGGGTTTTCTTCTCCGGAAAAGCCGGCGGCAGTTTTGTGGGCGGCGGCGGTAAAACCGCCGGTTCGGAGCTTATAGGCCAGGAATTTAAGGCTCCCCGCTATTTTTGGGGGCGGCCTTCGGCCATCGGCTACAACCCTCTCCCGTCCGGCGGCGGCAATCTCTCGCCTGTTTCGCTGGCGCTCCAAAAACAGGCCGCTGACAATACCCTAGCCTTCCTGGCAGCCAATCCCGAAGCCGCGGGCAAACCGGTCCCGCCCGAGATGGTATTCGCATCAGGCAGCGGGGTGGACCCGCATATAAGTTCGGAAGCGGCGCGTATACAGTGTGCAAGAGTGGCGAAAGCACGCGGCGTGCCGGAAATTGATATTATATCCTTGGTTGACGCTCTAACAGAACAAAGGCAAGTTGGCTTTTTAGGCGAGTTGAGAGTCAATGTTTTGCGGCTCAATCTTGAACTGGATGAGAAATATTTAAAATGACAGACAATGACGCGATCCGACCGGACCCCGATGAACTTTTGAAGTCGCTTAAAAAAGTTCAGGAGCGGGAGAAAGGCGGCAAACTGAAAATATTTCTGGGCATGTCGGCCGGCGTGGGCAAGACCTATGCCATGCTGGAAGCCGCGCATGCCCTGATAAAAGACGGCTCCGACGTGATCGCCGGCATAATAGAGACCCACGGGCGGACGGAAACGCAAAAACTGCTGGAAAACATACCGGTAATTCCAAGAAAACCGATCTCTTACAGAGATAAAGAGTTCGCCGAGCTGGATATAGACGCTCTGCTTAAACGCAAGCCTGAATTCGCCCTGGTGGACGAATTGGCGCACACCAATATCCCCGGTTCGCGGCATGAAAAACGCTGGCAGGATATTGTCGAGCTTCTGGACCACGGCATCAACGTTTACACCACGCTCAATATCCAGCACGTGGAAAGCCGCAAAGATGATGTGGAACTGGCTACAGGCATTGCGATACAGGAAACCGTGCCGGATTCCGTTATAGAACGCTCGGAACAGATAGAGCTGGTGGATATCCCCCCCGAAACGCTGCTGGAAAGGCTTGCCGAGGGCAAAGTATATCTGGGCGAAAAAGCGGCGCAGGCCGCTGACAATTTTTTCCGGCAGGACAAGCTTACCGCCCTGCGCGAAATCGCGCTGAGGTTCGTGGGTGATGTGGTGGGCAACGATTTGCGGGAACTATCCGCCGCGGGGCAGTCTTCCAAATACTCGCGTGAGAAACTGCTGGTCGCTGTCAGCCACAGCCCGCATTCCCGCAGGCTTATACGCGCGGCCAGAAAAATGGCTTTCTCGGCGGAGGCGGACTGGATAGCGCTGCATGTGGATACCGGCGTTGCTTTAGTGCAGGAGGATAAAAACAGGCTTTCCGAAAATATAGAATTTGCGCGCGGTCTTGGCGCGGCAATTATCACCACCACGGACGCGGATCTGGTTTCCGCCATCGCAAGAGTCGGTAAGCAGCATGGCGTGACTAAAATACTTATAGGCAGGCCGCGCCGGACTCTTTTTTCGAAGCTGAGCCCTTCATTGCTGGGCCGGCTGCTGACGGAAACGGATATTGACATTCATGTCCTGCACGACGAGCAGTTGCCTGCCGGCTCAAAAAGAATATTTTATCTGCCGTTTTCGCATGTGGCCGGCAAACGGCCTTACCAGTCCGCGCTTGTTCTGATCGGAGCGATAACCGTTATAGGAGCGTTGCTCGCTCCGGCCGTAAGCTATCAGTCGATCGGATTTTTATATCTGCTTGCGGTGCTTGCGGCGGGAGCTTTTCTTACCGTCGGCCCGATATTGTTCTCTTCCGTGTTAAGCGCCATGGTCTGGAATTTCTTTTTCATCCCGCCAAAATACACCTTGGGTATTACGCGGACGGAAGACGCGCTGATGTGCCTGACATACCTGTTGGTCGCCGCCATAACAGGTTTGCTAAGCCACCGCATAATGCGCAACCAGCAGCTTTTGCGGACGAAGGAAAAATCAAGCGATGCTATGCTGGATATTATGGCGCAATTCGCTTTTCAATCCAACCGCAAAGAATGCCTGCAGACCGTAATGAACAAAATGCGCGGTTTCTTCGACGCTTCATTTGAAGTGGTATTCGTAAAAGGCGGACATGATTATGATATAACGACCGCCGCCCCGGTGCGCTGGCTTTCGGATGCGCGGGAATGGGCTATAGCGAAGTGGGTATTGGACAACGGCAAAGAAGCGGGTTGGAGCACGGACACTTTAAGCTCGTCCCAGGCATTATACATACCGCTTATAGCGCACGGCAAAGTTACGGGAGTATTGGCTTACATGCCCAATAAACCTGATACAGCGCTTGCTGAAGAAGCCAGAAGCCTGCTGCTGGCCCTGTGCGGACAAATCGCGTTCTATTTTGAGCAGGAAGTTTACCGGGAAGAGGCGCAATCCGCTGAAGAGCTGAAACGCTCTGAAAAACTTTATCAGACCATACTCAACAGCGTATCGCATGAAATAAAAACACCGATCACGGCCATAATAGGGCTTGTCTCCGCGTTGGAAGACGAAAAGATAGCGGCCGACCCGCAGGCGCGGAAACCGATATTAGGCGAGCTTTCAGAAGCGGCGGAGCGCCTCAACAGGGAAGTAACTAATATTCTGGACATGTCCCGTCTCTCATCGGGGCTGCTCAGCCTTAAAAAAGAATGGTTCGATGTGCGCGATTTGGCGGAGTCCTGCGCCGCCAAACTTCACCAAAGGCTGGACGCGCATAAGCTGGAGCTGCATGTCCCAGATAAACTGCCTTTTTTATACGCGGATTATGCGCTTATGGAACAGGTTTTAGTGAATATTTTGTCCAACGCCCTTAATTATACCCGGCCCGGAAGCCGCATAGAATTGAGCGCGCTGCAAAAAGGCGAAACGATAGTGATACGGGTGACGGACAGCGGACAGGGCATACCGCAGGAATATCTGGGAAAGGTGTTTGACCGCTTTTTCCGGGTGCCGGGTACGCCGGCCGGCGGCACGGGGCTCGGCCTTGCGATCGCGAAAACTGTCGTTGAACTGCATAACGGCGCTATAGCCGCGTCAAACCGGCCTGACGGCGGCGCGGAGTTTACAATAACATTGCCGGTGGAACCGCAGCCGAATTTGGAAACCAAATGAAAGCAGGCGCGAAAATTCTTGTTGTCGACGACGAAAAATCAATACGGCGTTTCATGGACGCCAGTCTTACCGCTAAAGGCTATGAGGTAATGCTCGCCAAAACCGGCCAGGAAGGCGTGAAAACGGCGGCTGAAAATCACCCGGATGTGGTGATCTTGGACCTTAACCTGCCGGATAAAGACGGGCTTGCAGTGCTGAAGGAAATACGCGGATTTTCAAGGGTGCCGGTAATAATACTGACAGTGAAAAGCGCCGACTCGGACAAGGAACTTTTACTGGATTCCGGCGCTGATGATTATTTGCTCAAGCCTTTCAGCCTGACGGAACTTCTGGCAAGAATACGCGTGGCGCTGCGTCACTCTATCAACCTGCAGGAAGATACGACATTCAGGCACGGCCCGCTGGAAATTGATTTTGGCAAACGGAAAGTTTTCATCTCCGGAGAAGAAGCCCATCTGACAGCCACTGAATTCAACCTGCTTAAGGCTCTGGTCAGCCATGCCGGAAAGATAGTAACGCAATCCCATCTGTTGTCCGAAATATGGGGCCCGCACGCCGTTGAGCAGTCCCATTATCTGCGGATATATATAAGCCAACTTCGCCGCAAACTGGAAGACAAAAGTCCGGAACTCCGCGGCTTTATAATCACCGATCCCGGCGTAGGCTATAGGATCCAGGTCTGAACTGCGGTGAATTTCCGCGGACCGGTACTATTGGCGTTTACCGGTCCGGAGGCCGCGCAATTTATTATAATTGGAATAAGTTCAAAGGCGGAAAATAGTTTGATCGGACCGCAAAATGACGGAGGCGCTGAATATGAAACTGCTTTTAATTTCTTCAAGTCCCCGGATGGCACACAGCAATACCTTTCTTCTGGCCAAAGAGGTGCTGAAAGGCGCTGCCGGACCGGACGTGACTTCCGAAATTATCCATTTGTCCGGCCTCAAAATAAAGTTTTGCGCGGAATGCGGGAAATGCCATAAAAAGATAATGGGCTGCCCCATAAAGGACGACGCGAATAATATTCTGGAAAAAATGCTGAAGGCCGACGGCATAATTATAGCTTCCCCCAACTATATAAATCAGGTCACGGCCTCAATGAAAGCCCTTTTTGACCGTTCCTCCCATTTCATCCACTGCAAGCGTCTTCTGGATAAATATATAGCCGGCGCCGTTTCTTCGGGCAGCGGCCGGGACACGGAGGTTGTGGACTATGTCGGGCATTACGCCAATGTCTGCGGCGCGCAATATTGCGGAGGAGTATCCTCCCGCGCTATGACGGTCAATGAGAAAATGAAAGAAGCTTTTGAGCTGGGCAAAACCCTGGCCTCGGACATCCGCAAAAAAAAGGCCTATCCCGGCCAGAAGAAGGCCATTGAGAATGCCAAAAAATATTTCGGCGCGATAATCAAGGCCAGAAAAAAAGACTGGGCGGGCGAGTATCAGTACTGGCGGAAAAAAGGCTGGCTGTAACATAAGCCGTAACCCAAAGCGCCATAAGCCATAAGCCATAAGCCATAAGCTATAAGCTGTATCCTTCCAGCCAATGAAACCCTACAATTTCCATTTTTTCGGTCCTGTCCTTATTTCTATCTACCTGGCGTTCCATTTCTATTTTGCCCTATGGCTGGGCCGCTATTTCATCCTTACCCCTAAACAGTCACGGGTCTTTAAGCCGGGGCTATGTCTGCTGGCGCTCGCCCTGCCCGCCGCCGAGTATTGTGAAAAACTTGGAAGGGGAAGTCTGTCCGACGCGGTGATATGGGCCGGTTTCTTCTGGCTCGGCGCGATGACCATACTGGTTACGGTTCTCGTTTTCTGCGATCTGTTTTATTTGCTCCTGCGTATCGTCCGGGCCGCGCGGCCGCACAAGCGTACGCTGGGTATTGTTTCGCTAACGCTTGCTGCGGGGCTTATCCTGCTTGCGCTGTGGCAGGGGGCCGCGATCCCTAAGGTTGTCACGCTGGATATAACGCTCAGGAACCTCCCCCCGGGGCTTGACGGTTTTAAGGTGGTGCAGATATCCGACCTGCATCTGGGGCGCATTATCACCACGGAGCGCTTTCGCAAAATAGCCGCAAGGATAAATGCGCTGGAACCGGACCTGGTTGTTTTCACCGGTGACCTTACCGAGCGGGGCAACGCTGACAGCCTGGCCGTCAGTTCCATTATCCGGTCCATACACTCTAAATATGGAATGGCCGCCGTGCTTGGCAACCACGATTTTTTTTCCGGCACTGAAACCGCCGATACTTTCTATCCCGGCTGCGGGGTGAAGCTTTTGCGCTCTGAAAAATATGAGCCTGCCGCCGGCCTGCAGGTGGCGGGGACGGATTATCCGCGCAGGGGCGCTTTGCCGGCGCGCCCCTTGGCCGCCCTTGTCGCAGAGCTGGATACTGCCAAACCGGTTGTTTTTCTTTCGCACCGGCCGGAGGGATTTGACCCCGTTATGAAAGCCGGCTCCGGCCTGATACTCAGCGGACACACTCACGCGGGGCAGCTATTCCAGTTCGGGCTGTTGGAGAGGCCGCTCTTTAAATATTTTTACGGCCTCTACAGGCTGGGAGATTTCACCATATATGTGACTTCAGGGGCCGGAACCTGGGGCCCGCCGCTGCGGCTGTTCACTTCTTCAGAGCTTCCTTTATTTATCCTGCACCCGGCTAAATAAATAACCTGTCGTTCTGGCGGTTCCGCCCCCTTCCGCGCCTTTTTTGTTATAGGTCTTTGGGCCTATTGACCTATAGGTCTTTAGGCCCATGCGCGTATAAGCCCTTGTACCTATACTCTCATTGCAACATGTAATCCTCGGAATTGGCCGGGGAGCATCCACCTTCTGACCCCAATCGGAAGTCACCATGGCGCAGATTCCGGCACGGAATAAGAGGTGGATTACCATGGTCAGCAACATTGAACGCAACAACAGGTTCTTCCTCACTGCTACAATCCTCTCATCGCTTCTCCTCCTGAATACGGCGCGCCTTTGCGCGGCGGACAGCATTGAAACCCTCAAAAGCCGGGAGCCTTTTGCCGGCCTGAGTAATATCCCTCTTAAAACCGCCGTTGCAAACACGGGCGATATGCCGGCCGTGCCGGCCCCGACGGCTGTTCTATCCTCCGCCGGCGCCTTACACGCCTACTTTATCAATGTGGGCCAGGGCGATTCAGAATATATAGAGCTGCCCAACGGCAAGAACGTGCTTATAGACGGCGGCCCCGCAAATCCCGCGGGCTCCGGCGACCCGCTTGTGGCGCAGTTCCTCAGCCAGCACAATGTGACAAAGATAGATTATGTTCTGTTGACCCATCCGCACTCCGACCATTATACCGGGCTTGATTATGTTTTCAGCCATTTGCAGGTAAGCAATTTTTACGATACCCAGGAGGAAAATACCGGCTCCTCCACCATAAAAACTTTGCGCGCCAAAATCAGCAGCATGGGAGTGAACGTTTCCTATCCCGCGGAGGGCGATACCCTCAACTGGGACCCCGGCGAAGTTCAGGTGAAAGTGCTGCACAGCTGCTCCACACCCGGGTCCAGCAGCAACGGCACCGTGCTTAACAACTGCTCTATTGTGCTCCGCGTCACCTACCAGAACACCTCCCTTCTATACACCGGCGATATGCAGTCCGATGTGGAAGCGCAGCTGGTGCAAAAATACGGCGCCCAGCTCCAGTCCGATGTCATTAAGGTGGGGCACCACGGCAGCGCGGGAGCATCCAGCGCGGCTTTCTTAAACAAGGTGCAGCCGAAAGCGGCGTATATTGAAGTGGGCGCGAACAATTCATACGGCCACCCCACACAGGCGGCGTTGTCCCGCCTGCAGGCCGCGGGAGCCGCCATATACCGCACCGACCAGGGCGGCACGCAGGAATACACCATAGGCGGCAATGCCTCCTATACAGGCCCGCTGAGCGCGCAGCCCGCAGCCGCCGCTTATTCCTGGAGCCAGTATTAATTCGCGCATAAGCTTTTCCTTATATTTCCGTCTCCGGCGCTGATTTCTTTAAAATAGTATAGCAGACCAACGCGACAACGGTGTGTCGCGTTGTTTTTTGGTATTTTTATTTTTTTATTGACATGCTAATCGGGTTCGGGTATAGTATTTTAGCTGCCGCGCGAAAAGCCGCGGGAACAACTGCGGAAGACTTTACGAAAGCGGATAAAGGAGTTTTCTTGAATACCACCGCCGTGGTTCTGAAAAATGTTTCTCCCGATGCAATGGCGCAGGATTCGCTTAAAGGAATTCCGCGCGCACAAACCAACCCGGCCAGATGGAACGGCAAGGGCTGGAACGCTTTTGTCGCTTCGTTGCGCTCCCAAAATATCGAAATTTGCGAAAAACGCCCGACCTGCCTTGTCTATGCCACGGACAGCGGCGGCTTGGCCTGCGGCATGCCTCACGGTGTGGCAATAGCCGAGTCCGCGCAGCAGATATCGGAAATACTTAAAGCGGCGCAGATGCACCGGGTGCCGGTTACGGTTAAAGGCGGCGGGCTTACCACGGAAGGCGAATCCGTGGCTTTCGGAGGCCTCCTGCTGGACATGCGCGGCATGAACCGCGTTATTTTAATCGACGCCGCAAACCTGACAGTACGGACCCAGGCCGGAATTTACTGGCATACTCTGGCCGAAACGCTGCGCAGGGACGGGCTTGATTATTTATCCGCTCCGCTCAACATGACGGCTTCGGTCGGCGGCACGCTTTCCGTGGGCGGGATAGACATCAACTCCCCCCGGCTTGGCTGCAGCGCCGACCAGGCGCTCTGGCTGCAGGTGGTTACGCCCACCGGCGAAATAAAAGAATGTTCCGAAGCCGTTAATCAGGAGCTTTTTGAACGGGTACTTCTTGGTTACGGGCAGTTCGGTATTATCACGGAAGCTGTGCTCCGCATACGCAAATTTACGCCTATAACAATGCATTATTTTTATTATGGTTCGCTGCGGCTGGCCATGGAAGACCTGCAGATGCTTGTGCGCGGCGACGCGGCCGATTATTGCGGCATACTTACGGTGCTCGACAAAGCCGTGAACCTGCTGGTGGCTTTTGACTCCGACGAACGCGAGCGCGCCTTTTTTGAAGACTGGAGGGACCGCATCCGCGGGCACGGGGAATTCGGTTTTGCGCTGCGCATGTCTTGGTATTACGCGCTGCGGCCCTGGCGTCTCGGCGAGGCGTTTTACCTTCTGCGCCGCAAAGTCGCGCTTGAACCCGCGTTTAAACCGAGCCATCACATGGAGAAAGGAAAGATAGTGGACAGGGCGGTGGTTTTCAGCAACTCGGTATGGAAGTTCTGGGGCGGGCGGAAGATGGTCATTCCGGACCTTGCCGTCAGCGCGGGAAAATACGTTGAGGCCATTGAGCGAGGGAACGCGGTGTGTAAAAAATATTTTCCGCACTACACGCTGTATTGCGTCGGCATAAAACTTTCCGGCAAGCGGGAGCGCTATGAGCTTTCCTGCGTTCCACCCGACGCGGTTGACTTCGCCTACGGGTGCGAGTTCGAGCCCATACTTGGCGACACAGAGTACAGCCGGGATTATCTTCAGTCCTTCAAGAACGAAATATACGACATAGGCGTGGATATGAAAACCAGCTATTACCGTTTCGGCGGCATGATGAAGGGCTATGTGCGGCGGGCGTTCGGCGACGAAGTGGTCGATAAGCACCTGGCCCTGAAACGCGCGGCCGATCCGGCCATGATACTGAACCCGGATGTGCTTTTCTAAAGCGATGGTAACTACTTAGGTAGCCAGTAGTCAGAAGTCAGGAGTCAGAATGAGGACAGTAGTGACAAGAAAGATTACCTGATTCTTAATTCTGTCTGCCTGAATATTAACAAACATGAATAAGATCGAAATGACCCCGGTTAATTCTGATATTAAGTCCCGATATGACACCTGCATCGGCTGCGGGGTTTGCCTGCTTTCCTGCCCGGTCTGGCGTCAGACCCGCGACGTAATGCTTACGGTCTGCGGGCGCATGCGCTCTCTTCAGACGGGAGGCTCCCTTGAGGATATGCGCGATTCCCTTAACGCGTGCGTGTTGTGCGGGGCCTGCGGTACGGTCTGCCCGGCGGGGCTCGATACAGTGGGCCTTACGACGGAACTCCGCGCGCAATTGGCTGTAAAAACCGGTTCCCCCCGGCCGGAGCGCGCCGCGTCCGATAAAGCTTCGCGGGAAACATTTGCCGGTAAAAAAATATTCTTTCCCGGCATGGCCGCGCGCAAAGACGGGCAAATTTTCCAGCGCGTGACGCGGCTGCTTGAACGCGATAATATCTTTCCGTCCGAGGACGATGATATTTCCGATATCGCCGCTGATATGGACGCGGGGAGCGGGCCGCCGCCGGAACGGCTTGAAAACCTTATAAGCTCTATGTCGGGCGTGGCGGAATTTATAACCGCCGAAGGTTTTTTGCACAGGTATCTCAAGGCTTGGTTCCCGAAAATACCCGTTGCCGGACTTGGCGAAGCGCTGCTGCGCCGGCCTGAAATATTAAAGGCTTTGACGCCGGACGATCTTTATGTGATAGAACCCCGCGGTTATCACGCCGATCATAAACGCCTGGTTAAATTTTACGACCGCGTGCGCCTTCAGACCGGCTGCACAATGAGCACAAGCCTTCAGCGGGCGGCAATACCAGTGGGCGCCACGGAGCCGCAAAAACGCCGCGGCTCCAGCCGCATTGACAGCGCCGAACAGGTCCGCTGGATACTTGACAGGCGCAAGGCTGGCCGGGTCGTGCTTGAATCTATTGAAGATATGGAGATTTTTAAAAAGCTCTCAAGTGTTAATGTTCTTCATGTCTCGGAACTGCAGTGACGGAACTTGAAACCATAAGAACGGACGCGATAATAGTCGGCTCCGGGCCGGCCGCGGCCGCGTGTGCAAAGCGCCTGACAGACTCAGGCTACGAGACAATTATCCTTGAGCGCAAAAAACTTCCCCGCCATAAAGCGTGCAGCGGCATTCTGTCGCCGCGTGGCCACAGGTTCCTGATCGAGAATTTCGGCCCCCTCCCGAAGGAAATACTGCACGAGCCCGCTTACTGCCGGGGTGTTACTTTTCATTTTCCATGTCTGAAATCCGTGGTGATGGATTTTGACGGGGGACCTACCCCGCACCTCCACAGGAAACTGGCGGATGCCTGGGCTATAAAGCAAAGCAAAGCTGAAGTGCACGACGGAACGGAGTTCACCGGGCTTGAAGATAAAGGCGGGCGGGTGGAAGTGACCGCCGAAAAAGACTCGCAGGTCCTGCGTTATCAGGCGCGCTATGTAATAGGCGCGGACGGCCCGAGACTTGCGGTCTTAAAAGCCGTATATCCGGATTATCCGAAACAGATACCCTGGTTTATTGTCGGGCAGAAATTTCACGCGGTCATTGACTGTCCGCTGGACGACGACTATTTTCATTTCTGGTTCCATCCGGAGCTCGGCCATTATACCTGGAGCCACGCGCGGGACGGCAGGCAGATAGTGGGAGTGGGCTTTTTGTGCGGCGATAATTTTGACTCCCGGCACCGGCGCGTTCTGGATTATCTGGAGAAGAAACATAATGTGAAGTTGGGGCCGGGCGAGGATCCCGAGATAGTTACTGCTAATTTCGGGCCTTCGCTTATAAACCGCTATGTTTTCGGCAGGGGTTCGGTGATAATAACGGGGCAGGCGGCGGGTTTTTTCAATATGATAGCCGAGGGTATGAGCGTGGCTCTGCATTCGGGCGCTATCGCCGGGGAAGCGGCGGTCGAGGCTTTCAGGTACAACGGGGATATACAGAAAATTTACAGGTCAATGGTTTCTTCGGAGGTAAGGCGGTGTTCGGACCAGTGGAATCCGCTGAAGATAATTTTCGGCCGTCCGCACGAGGCCGATTTCCGCGGGGCGCTGAAAAAGCACAAACCCGCGGACCGGCTCGCCATAATCCGCGATATTTTGTCGTTTATGCGCTTGTACGCTCCGCTGAAGTGGGGGCGGCAGATCTTCTGGCAGGCTGTCCGCCGGCAGTTCTCCGGCTATTACCCCCCCGACCGCTGGCTGTAAACTTTTCCAAGTTCCGTACAACTCCGATCAATACAGTAACGCCGTGTTTATGGCTTTGGCGGGTGGGTTGTATAGTTGCACACGGGGGCCTGTCACCGGAATTTGTCCGCGGGGGTCGGGTCGGCCAGCGCGGCCGCCCTTATCCTCAGGCTCCATTGACTGCACGCCCAAGTCGCCTTCCGGAAAACCCCCGCGAACAAACCCCGGTGCCACCCCTTCACTAGGTTACGTTCCTCCAGCTCTTAACCCGGCGCTTCTTAAATTATTAGGTGATATCCCCCCACCCTTTTCACGATACATCCTAATCACCCGCCCAGTGGTCGCAGCCAGACTTATGCAAATATCTAACGTCCACATACGCGGGGGAATTTTCTTTAAAAAACCGGAGTTTTTGCGTGAGACTTAATGTCGGACTGTCCACATGGCTTTTACAGCTTCGGCCTGTTTAGCGGCCTGCTGCGCTTTTTCTATATTGCCGGCTTTTCCGTAAAGCCCGGCCAGTTCAAGCCAAGCCGTATCCCAGACCGGGTCCAGCCGGACCTGCCTTTCCATGCGCTCTATCGCTTCGGGGATGCGGTTTAATTTCTCCAGTGCCCGCGCTTCCTGAAAATGCACCTGTACATAGTCCGGGGCCATGCTCCGTACATTACGGTATTCCTTCAGCGCGCGCTCATAGTCCCCGGGGCCGCCACGGTCCTGGAAAGCGTTGCCAAGGAAGTATCGGCTCATTATATAAGTGGGCGCCGCCTGGGATTCCTGCCCGAAATTTTTGGCGGCCTCATCCCAATTGCCCGCTTTCGCGTAGAATATGCCGATGTTGTGGCAGAGGTCAGATCGGAATATTTTTATCGAACCATAGCCCAGGTAAACGGCCCCGGCCAGTATCGGGATGAAAAGTATTCGTTCCACTCCCCCGAAAGACAGCGGAAATGTCAGGACGGAATCCGGCTCTCCCTGTTTCCCGGAGGAGGCCGCTCCCAGAAGTCCCGCGCTGAAGTATATCAGCCAGCCCGGCGCTACAAAACGCGTCGAGATGCCGTTTAACGCCAGCAGCACGCTTGCGAGCGTGGCGGCCAAAAGTCCGGCGGTGTATATGGAGTCATCCTCCCGGTCGCCATTCAGCAGGGCGCTGCCGCCCCTGAATATCACAATGCAGAACAGCCACAGCCACAGGAACGCCCCCACCAGGCCGGTGTCCGCGCACTGCTCCAGCAGTTCGTTTTCGGGGTGGTCCGTTTCGTTGTTGTGTTTCTGTTCGATGAAGAAGATCTGTTGTTTTCGGAAAGCCGGGTATCTGACCCAGAACGAACCGGGGCCGGAGCCCATCCAGGGCTGGTTCTTTATCAGCGAAACCGCGCCCTCCCGCGTTTGCAGCCGGAAGTCGTGGTCGCGGTCAGGCCGGCTCTGCTGCGCCATGAAGGGAAAGGAGATAAGGAATATTATCGCGCACATTCCGGCGAATACCAGCGTCCGGCCCCGCTGTCCTTCTTTTATGGACCTCCAGGCCGATATAATGAAGATGACGGCTGCGATGATGGAGGCGGTCTTCCCCGAAGAGGAGCCCGTTTTTATTGCCAGAAATACCCCGATCAGTGAGAACGCTCCCGCCGCGGAGCGAAGCCCGGCCGGCACCCCGCCGTCGCACATCAGCGCCAGGCCCAGCGGGAACAGGAGCAGCAGGTATGCCGAGAACAGGTTGGGATTGGCCAGGGTGGCGAACAGCCGGTCGCCGAACGCGCCTTTCCAGACGAAAGGGTCCACCCCTGTGGATTGCAGGAACCCGTATACAACTATGGCCGCCCAGGCCGCCAGCATCACCAGTACCGCCTTTCGGACGTCCCGCCGCGGGAAACTGATCAGCGTGAGGATGAAGGAAAGCAGGAACGCCTCCTGCTTGATGAATCCGTCCGTCGAGGCAAGGCGGTAAGGAGAATGTAAAAAAGAAAGCCCGTTCCATATAAGCAGAAGCGCCGCCGGCAGGATAAGCGGCGCGGTTTTAGAAGATATTTCAATGCGTCCGTCGTTCAGGCTTCCGATAAGCCATACCGCTGCCGCGGCTAGTACCCCAAGCTGCATTATAGTTGTCTTAACAGTTACGGAATCGTAGGTCCTCAGATAGAATGCCACAGGCAGCACTGCCGCGAGGAACAGCAATATGGAACGCAGCGCGGTGCGCCAGGGAAAGTTTTCCCCGGCAGGATTCTTGTCAACGGCCGCGTCCGGGGCTGCGGCAGGTCCCTGTCCGTCGCTGGAAATATTTTTAGTAAAGTTCACAAGCTGTTCTCACTATATAAGGCACCAAGTCATCAGTATGGCTATGCCTATGGTCAGCGAGGCATCCATTACGCCCACCGCTCTGTTGCCCGGCTCTTTCATAACTTCCGCTCTGAAGGTTGCGCCCGGGAGCAGGGCAAGGTCCGCCGCGGCCCGGAAAATAAGCAATCCAAGCGTTCCCGCCGCATAATAAGCGGCGGTTTCCGCCGTGCTGCGGATCCAGCCCAGGAACGGGCCCGAGAGCGCCGCCCAGGCGATAAAACCGAAGCCGATCATGATGCCGGCGGCGCTTATTGCCGCCGCCGTATTGTTTTTATCAAGCTGGGCCGCCAAATCCAGTTTTGCCAGCGTGAAATATAGCTTTATGGCGGCGGCAAGCAGCAGTTGTCCCAGCCCCCAGAAGGAAACCATCACCCATATGCCGCCCGCGTCGCCCCACGACGCGCCGAGTATCACCAAACCCAGCGCTATCTCATGGGCCGCCCTAAGCAGACCGGCGCCCGTGGAGCCTTTGTTGATCCTTGCGTCCAGGCGGAGGCTTTTAAGATAAGTCCTGTCCGCCATCCACATTGAAGCGTTCAGCAGCGCCAGTGCCAGCGCCCCGAAACCTATAACCTCCAGCGCTCCCTGCCTGAAAGATTCTGAAACCCAGGAAATGGGGCCGCCCAGCGAGATGATCACGGCGAGGAAATAACCGCCGGCGCCTATCGCCGCGGCCGGGTTTTTAGAGGACAGCAGCTGCCAGTCCAGTTTTCCCCGCGCGGGGTTCAGCCTGTATATAAGTCTTGCCAGGTAGCATAAGGCTATGGCCATCAGGCCGTAGCCCAGGGATTTTAAAATATGGTTCAGCATTTCTGTCATATGGTGGATCCTTTTACCGCGAGCCCTATCCGGGAAACCAGCGTTTTGGCCAATTGCGGGTAAAAATAAAGGTCATGCGCGCCTATAGTGCGCACCTGCGCGCCGCCGAAACGCGCCTTGAAAGAAGAAAACCTGGCGTAGGGGTGGAACGGCTTGTCCCCAGGGGCTATGCCGTATAGGTCGTAGAACTTAAAGCCCATGTCCCGGGCGTCGCGTATAATGCGCCAGTGCATAGCGTAGCTTGCCATGCTGGAACGCAGGAACGGGGAGGTGCCGCCGTACAAATATGTCGCCCTGTTGCCGAAGAATACCGCCACCGCGGCCGCCGTCTTTATACCCATATGGGAGGCCAGGTAAACGCGCGCCATGCCGGCGGGTCCCAGCGCGTCAATGAGACGCCTGAAAAACCCGACAGGCTCACCCGCGAAGCCGTGCCGGTGGCAGGTCAGCTCGAATAATTCGTGGAATTCGCCGGTGAGGTCGTTCACGCCGGAGGATATTACCTCCACGCCTTTGCGCAGGGCCAGCCGGACATTGTACCGTCCCTTCTGTGTCATCGCCCCGAGCAGTTCAGCGTCGCCTTTCCCCAGCTCAAGCATAAGCGTCGGCGTGGGCACCAGGTCAAGCGGGGCGCGCACAAGGCCCTGAAGGAAATCCGGTTGCGAGCAGATGAACGGCTCGATCCGGGCTACGGGAGAGCCGGTTCTTTCGGACAAGGCGCTCAGGCGCTCTTTCAACAGGGCGAAGCAGGCCGCGGCCTTTGTTTTGTCGCCCCATGGCAGCACCGGGCCGTGCGGAATTGTAAGCGGGGATACGCCGAGCGAGGTTTCAACCCTGTAGACTATGGCGCCCGCGGTGAGCGAGGGGCCGTCAAAAATACCCAGCCGTTCTACCCGCGCCCCTTCCGCTTCTTTAAATTCGCTCCATTCCCAGCTCTGCATGAAACCGGCACACTCCGAAGAGCGCACGAGCCCGTTCCAGGCGGATGAATGCTCTTTTTTAAGCGGTTTTATTCTCATCTGTTTATAAGTTTTTCAAACACGGCCTTGCGCGGGTCGTTGGGCGCGGTCTGCGCGCACCGGAGCTTGAGCATTTCGTCAATGAATACTTCCAGGGATTCGTTTTCGGGGAGCGCTGTGTACGCGGAAGAAGAAACGTCCTTGAAAGGGTATGAATATATTCCCCCGTTACTGTGCAGAAGCGTTATAGCTCCGTTTCCCGCGAGGTAAAGCCCGGGCGCAAGGCGGAACCAGTCCGGAGGTATTTCCGGCCGGGGGCCCGGCGCGCCCGTCTGCAGGTTTGCGCGCGCTTTTTCAAGGGCTTCCCGTATGTCGGAAATATTCCGGGTTTCATTCTCCTCCGCGCGTATTTCTTTGGAAACAGCGGCCGCGGGGGAGGCCCAGGCGAGCCATTTGGAATAGTCGGCCAGCGCCTTATCCGCCGCCTTACTGTTCAAGTCTATCGCTGCGCGCGCGTTTTGCAGGGAGTTATCCTCGGGGTAAAACTCGAACACAGGCTCGGGCTGGGTTTTATCCAGCAACAGGAAGCCGCCGGGCTGCGCTTTCATAAGGAAGTTCTGCGGGCCCGGCGCTATAAAAAGGTCGCCGTTCTTTGAAACAAAAGACTCGTCCGAGAGAGCGAAGAACAGGCGGTCCTCCACCAGCCGGCCTATCGCGTAGGCCGACCCGGGGGCCCTGTACTTTACGAAAGACACCGAGCGGAGCTTACCGGCGGAGGTGAGCGTATACAGGACATCGTCCCCCTGGAATACGGGATTGTGCAGCGGTGAACGGGTTTGCTGCATAAAAAAAGTTATCTCAAGGTCGCCGCCGCCGCCGGACCCGCCGCTGTAATACGAGCCTTTTGCGTAGGCGTTGTCGGGATAGGCCACATTAACTAAAACCAGCAGCGTCATCAGCAGGGCGAATACCTGCCAGGCGCGGTCGGTGCTCGGCAGGGCGCCTTCAAGAAAATCGGGCAGGTTTTCGCGCAGGGCGCGTATTTCCGCAAGCGCTTTATCCGAGAGAGAACCGGCATTTTTCTCCAGTTCCTCAAGGAAAAGCTCCCAGTCAAGCCGCTTCAATGTTTCCTTAAGGCGCCATTCCCACTCGCCCGCGAGCTGCGGCCACCAGAGCTTTTCAGCGCCCGGCAGGCCCCGGAGCAGTTCTTTTACGGCCGCGGAGTCGGAAAAGTCGGCCAGCGCGGGTCCCCCGGCCGGGTCGGGCTCCTGCAGGGTTATCAGGGCCAGCATGTCGCCGGGCTTCCTTATTACTCTGCTCAGCGGCAGGCCGCGCTCAATACCGGCCGCGCGCAGGCGCAGCGCCGTCCGGAAAGTTTCCCCGGTAAGCCAGGAATTGCTGCGCGCAAAACGCAGTGATTTTAATTCTTCGTCCTTGAGCGGGAGCGGGGACGCCAGGAACATTCCCCAGTCCCCGTAGCCATGGGAGCGGAAGGAGGGAACGGGAACGCGCAGCGGCCTTGGATAGAGCCTGGCGGCAATAAGGGTTTTGTATATGGACCAGAAAGCGGCCGGGAACCGCTCAGGAGAAACCGCGTTCATGGCGAACAGGCCTTTTGGCGACAGCCTTGCGCGCGCATCCGCGAAGAAGGAGCGGGTGAAAAGCGAGCCTCCGGCCAGGTCTTCGGGGAAAGTGAAATCGGCTAAAACAATGTCGAAAATTCCGCGTGAAGATTTCAGGTGCTCCCGCGCGTCCCGCGCGTATACGCGCGCCCTGGGGTCGTAAAGCGCGTTTCCGTTCAATTCCCGGAACTCTTTGCGCGCGAGCGCCAGCACGCTGTTGTCGTAGTCCACAAGTTCGGCGGAGCGCAGGCAGAGGCTTCCAAGCAGGCGCTTGAGCGCCAGGCCGTCGCCTCCGCCGAGTATTAGCGCGTCCAGGGGACGCTTCAGCCGCCGGCGCGCCAGAAGCAAAGGCGGCAGCGCCAGGGCCTCGTGGTAGACGGCCTCGTCGCGGCTGTCAAATTGCAGGTTCTCGTCTATATAGAAGGCGAGCCCGCCCGGAACTGCCCTCGTAGTAAGCCTATGATCTTCCATTTACGGTCTCTTTGATCCTATAAAGTACCAGTACCAGCGCGGCCGGCGCAAGAGGAAGCGCGCAGGCCACGATCAGTTCCCCCGGATCGTGGGGCCGGGGGGCGGATGTTATGTAGTGCGCAAAACTGATTATCCACAGGCTAAGCATTGTGGCATTAGCCGCGGCCAGGGGCTTGTCCCAGCGCCCGGCGCCGGGGAACAGTTTGCCCAGCAGCGAAACCAGCGCCGGCCCCGCGATGGCGCCGTAAAGGGAATATTCCCAGTAGGAAGCGCCGAGCCCCCTGAACTTTATCAGCAGCGCCGCCGCGATAACGGCGGATATAAGCGCTGCGCCAAGCAGTTCGATCGAAACGGTGAGAGTCCCGGCTATAAGGATCAACAAAACGGGTATGGCGCTCACGAAAACATACTCGCCGCCTATGTCAAAAGCGGTCAGAATACCCGCCAGCAGCGGCAGAAAAAAAACGCAGGAAAAAAGGAAGAGGATGATGACCTGACCGCCCTCCTTTATTTTTTTAGCCAGCGACGGAGCCCGGTGCGGGAGCAGCTCAAAATCCGACGGTTTGGTCACATTCCCGTAGTAAGCGTCAAAATAATCCGCGTCCTCCTCTTTCCATATTTCTATGGCAAAGTTGATGGAGCGCGGCGTGTCGTAGTAATCCCAGGTCAGGGTAACTACTGTGTTGCCGTCGTCGTCTTCATCCTCCCCGCTTGTTTCTCCCTCCAGGGCGAATTCCAGGTTTTTAAACCGGATCGTCGCGGGGGCTTCTTTCAGCGAGTCTGTTTCCCTGAAGGCCTGCCACTGGCCGGACTGCGTCCTGTATTCCACTCCGCCTATGCCCGTTGCCCTGGTGCAAACACATATCTCTTCCACTGAGGAGCCTTTGTCCTCTTTGGACATGACAAGGTACCGCTCCTGGCCCATGTCCGGTTCCAGCTTCCAGTGCACTTCATCGTAGGCGCTGGATTTAGTGTAGACATTCCTGTCCGTCACTTCCCAGTCGGATCCTCCCCAGCGCACCCAGTCGCCCACTTGCAGGTCGTCAAGTTTGTCCATTGTATTAAGAACTATTCTAGAAATTACCGCGCCGCAGCGCAAATGCTGCGCCGCCGCCGCGCTTTCGTTTTATGCTTATAGCTTTGGGTTTAGAACCGCAGGATAGCCTAGTCGGGGCTTGTCCCGCACTTTGGCCTCTTGGAAAAAGTGCGGGGGCCTGTCGGCGGGTTTGTCTGAGGGGGTCGGGTCGGCCAGCGCGGCCGCCCTTATCCTCAGGCTCCCCTGACTGCAAGACCAAGTCGCCTTCCGGAAAACCCCCTCAAACAAACCCGCCGCCTCCCCTCCATTAATCCAACGCGTCTTACGTTTCTCTGGCGTATTCCCCGGCGTTTCTTTAATAGGTATATTTCCCCCGCCCTTGTCACGATACATCTCAATCACCCGCCCAGTGGTTGCAGCCAGTCTTATGCCAATATTAAATGGTGGCTGACCCCATTTCTTTAAAGTAACGGCGGGGGAACGGTTTGAATTCTCCTGGGGAGGTAAATTATATCGGAGAGGGGAAGTTATTAAAAACGAGCCAAAAATAATAAGTTGCTAAAAGACGCAACGTCCCCTCTGCCGAGGTAACGCCGGGCTATAGCTTTGGTTAACACGCCGCAGGTTAGCATAGTCGGGGTCCTATCGGCGGATTTGTCTGAGGGGGTCGGGTTCTCCAGCGCGTCGGCCCTTATCCTCGGCCTCCCTTGACTGCAACCCCAAGTCGGCCTCCGGAAAACCCCCTCAGACAAACCTGCCGCCTCCCCTCCATTAATCCAACGCGTCTTACGTTTCTCTGGCGTATTCCCCGGCGTTTCTTTAATAGGTGTATTTCCCCCACCCTTAATATCGGCACATCCATATTTACCCGCCTCGCACTTTGGCCCTCTTCGGAAAAAGTGCGGGGCCCGCCCAGTGGTAAACGAACATTCTTAATATATGTTGAATTCAAACGGCGGGTTGCAAAAAAGTAGACGCTACCTTTTCCTTATTTTTGTAATAAATAAATTTCATCATCTCTTACTAATTTATCATCATTTATATACATATATCCTATCGTCTTCTCCACTAAAGATGTATAAACAACTCTAATTTCTCTAAACTTTTCAGTTTTATTTATATTTTTTACTTTAATATTACCTTCTATTTTTCCAATACTATATTTTAATTCTATTATAGAGAATGAATCATCACTAAATGAATATAACTTTTCATCCTTATGATTCCAGTCAATCGTATCTTTAGTAATAAACCTAATATATTCAGGTGAAGTCTGACTTACATAAGTCCTTCCTATATAAGATTTAGAGCAACTAGTTAATATTACTAATGCAGTAACACATACTAATTTTTGATAACTTATCATATATTTTCTCCTTTAGACTGTAGGAAATATAAGAGCACTTATCGCTAGTTCCCCTCACACCTAAAGCTTCTGGCCGCCTAAAAAAATTTGCAAAAATATTCCCCTCTCGCTATAATACAATACTTGCGTAGGTGCCGTAACAAGCACGGTGTGCCGCAGACGGCCAAAAAGAGGGGTGTTTTTCTGAAATTTTGAAAAGTCCCAACATACCCGGCGGGTGTCCGGGCTAGTTAAGAGTGGCGGGATGGTTGGTTTAATCGTCAGCCGGGGCGGGTTCTATTTACTCATTCATAAAAACAGCCCCCGCTTTTTGCGGGGGCTGCTATAACTACACTTCTTTCACTTTAACACGAGAGTTTAAGGTTTATGTTTTTTATTTGTGGAGGTTTTATGGCTTTAAGTTTAAGTATGAGATTAAGATTGAGTATATTTTTATAATTAGAGTTTTAGTTAGTTTGTTTACAAGTGTATTTATAAGTTTATTTGTAAGTTTTTTTATGAGCTTTTTTATGTAGGTATTATTGGCAGCCTTTTTCCGATTTTTCTGGTTACGAACCTTTAACTCTCTTTGCTTCTTTGGTGGGCCATGGGCATCATTTTTATTACGCACGACGCCTTTCCTAGAGTGTGCCATGGCCCGAACTGCTTTATTATACATAGCACCCTCCTTTTTTGCGGCTCATTGCCGCAAAACTCATCTTCCTTATTGATTCCTCCGAATCACTAAGGAATTAGAATGTCAAAGAACATTTGCAACAAACGACAGGTATAGTCTAGCAGACGAAATGGCTTTGCGCCATAGGCTACACAACAACACTCCACTTCACATGCGGGCCAGTGTGCCTTTCTCCCAGCCCTTAACCTCGAAGATAATAACGCCAAAACGCAGCAGGCACGCCACTATGTCGGCCGATAATGATTCAGCAGGTCTATGTTGTGCCAGATAAGGCTGTCGTCCGGCAGCGCGGTCTTAAGCTTGTTCAGGAGATACTTCTCCCCGGCATTAATGCCGTAAGACCGCTGCTGAATAACAAATCCCTTTACATCTGCCAAATTGCCTGCAACTTTACAGCCGGGGGGAGAAGATACGAGAGCAGGTGAGTCCCGCCACCGATCGAGGGATCCAACGGATACATTTTCGTAGGGTGGATGAGATTTAGGTAGGCCGACGGCGACTCCTCAAAACCCGTCCCATCGGGCTTACGGCAGTACGCCTTGTAGCAGTACCCGTTGGACGCGATGACCACCTGACACTTGGGAAACTTGGTGGCGTAGTGCTTGCCCTGTCCGTGAGCATAGTCCAATCCTTGGCTGAAGCCTTTGCTTTCCAGGACTAGGACGCACTCATCGTTGCAGCGATGATAAACACGGGAGAAACAGGCAATATCCACCCTCCCGCCCGTCACTGGCAACTCAATCTTAATCTGCTTTTCAGACCACCCGAGAGCGAGGAGGAACGGAATGATGAGGAACGTACGGGTCTCGTGCTCCCTAACGTCGTTCCATCTGAACCCCTGTTCATGATAGTAGTGCTTGGCAAGAAGTCGAATCCGTTTCAGAGATTCCGTCAATTCGACGGTTGACGGGCACCGCCCTTTACTGACGAGAAATTCCAATATCGCGTCGTCGCTTAGATCGGCAACACTGGTTGGTTCCGGTGCAAGGGATCGGACTGGCCATGTCGCGATGATCTGGTCTGCCTCTTGTCTGAGTCCAAGTATCTTGCAGCGCTGGATAGTCGACCGAGTCAGCCTCTTTACTGCCAACGGCTGCGGTGGGACATGCCATTCCACATAGCAATAGGCAGGCAGGTACCAACCATCATAGTCCAGCAGCCATCGCTTATCTTCTTCACCAGATATCTCCGCATTTCCCCTGACCCTGCCTTTCCGTTCCACGACCGTGCCCGCTGCGACAATATTGGTCTTCCCTCGTTTCAGAATCATCCGGTCTCCAAGATTCACCTGCGGCATGGTGTCGATCTGCTTCGTCCCGCCCACGAAAGCCATGCCGTACTTTAGGAAGTCGGCTGTGTAGTCCCGTTGATACGACCCCGCAGAAACCTGCCAGTAGTTCATGTCAGTTCACCTTTCATGGTTGAAGACAAATCATTCATCGGACACAAAACAACCAAAATGAGACGATGGAAACACCGAAAAGGTTTGAAGATGATGAGTCCCTACCGCTCCAGTGCTCAGCGCCATTTGGCTTTCAGAAGGCCCTTGGCCGGGTTGAAGTCTTCGTCCAGCCGGGCGGGTTCTATAAGCCGTTAACGCAGAAAATCCACATCCGCGCCTTTGCATATAGGCGTCTGCGTGCGGTTTTGGCGGGCGGCGGCGTCCTGCACTTTGGGTTTAAAGTATTTACACAGCTTGCTGGAATCAGCGATACCGGAATAAATCCCTTTCAACAGATGATAAGTGAATATTCCGTGCCCCTGCTCCTCCAGTCCGCCGGTTATCTCGTCGCCGCTGGCGGCGGCAAGTAGCGTAAGGCTCTGTGGTAAAGCATTAATATTCCGCACCACAACAAGCGGACGCGCGCCTTTTTGTATTACTGAGCGCCCGCCTGCGCCTGAAAAACAAGAGTCCAAGGCCACCACCACCTGGCGCGCTTTCAGCTTGCCGAGGTTTTCATAAGCTTCCTTCAGCGGATAAGCGCTGGTCTCCAGAAATTCGGGATTGCCGTCCCACGGCAACAGGTACGCGCTGCCTGTTTTGGCATCGGGCGCGCCGTGGCCGGAAAAATAGAAGAACACGCGCGAGTCTTCCTTCACGTTTTTAGGCAGCCATGATTCCAGATAGCTCCTTAGCTTGGCATAGGTTGCCCCGGAGCCCTTGAGCAGCTTTATGTTGCGCTCCGGCAGACCCAACGCAAGCAGGTATTGCTTCACAGCCTCGGCGTCGCGCTCGGCATAATCGGCCTTTGGCAAATCCTTTTGCTCGTAGGACTCCACTCCCACGATCAGCGCAAAATCCTCCCCGCGCTCGGCGTTTTTGAAATTGGCCGCGTCCACGTCGGAAGTATAAGTGGGCACTCCCTCGTCTTTTAGTTTGGAAATCTCTGCTTCCATCTCGGCTATTGTAGCCTTGTCCGCATTTTCCTTCCGGAGCTTTGCCAACTCCGCCGCCTTTGCCGCAAGTTTGGGATTGTCCGTATTGGTGGCGATGGCGGAAATTTCAATCTGTCCCGGCCTGATGGTTGTGCCTATAAGTCCGCTCAAATCCGCCACTTCGGGAGCGGCTTGCACGGTTTCGGCGGCGGGCATAGCGTCGTATTTTTTTCCGTTCACTTCCACCTTCGCGCCAGAAGGCGAGATGGCCCCGTTTGCCAGCCTGAAATAGACAACCGGCCTTGCGGACTTGAGCGCGGGCTCAAAATTCTCGGCTTCGGCGTTGGGCACGGGCTGCTTGAGTTCAAAAACGTATTCACGCTTGTCCTGCGCCCCGCTGGCTGAAACCTTGAAGGTAAATATGCCGGTATCAGCGGCATAGCTTGTTGAGGCTATCCGGGGCTTGCCGTAGAAAGCGGCGAAGGCGCGGCCAAATTCGCCGGCTGACGGGCCTGCCGGTAGGCGGGCATTGTAAGCCTTAACGGCGCGTTCATAATCAGCCTTCGTTTTTTCCACGCGGGCGTCAAAAGAGCTCTTCCTTTCATACCTGCCTTGTTCCATTTTGCCGGGCAGGGCGGGGACAGGATAGTCTGCCCGCAGTTCACTTGCAACCGCGTAAGCGTAGTTTGGAGCGGCGTACCAGAGCTTTAGAGTGTTTTCATAGCTTCCCGACAGCGTGTATTTGCCGTCAGGAGAGAAAGCGACGCTGGTCACACTGTTCCCATGCCCCTCGAAAGTGCGCACAAGTTGGCCCGTGGCTATGTCCCAGAGCTTGAGGGTCTTGTCATAACTTCCCGACAGCGCGTATTGGCCGTCCGGAGAGAAAGCGACGCTGGTCAC